>NZ_CAJTCF010000051.1:5826-29371 GCF_910574735.1 Duncaniella muricolitica
AAACTGAGCCACTGATGAATCGCCATGAATGTCGCCGAACTCAAACTCGTTTCCATCCTGATTGGATTTTCGTGTAAATATCAGTTTGTCGCTGCGACTGTTGATCTCATAGAGCCATTCCTCCTTGATGCCATTTATAGAGAACTCCATGCCGTAAGCGAAATACCGCCCCCCGGTCTTGAACTCAATTTCAATCTTTGAGACAGGATTAATCGGTTTTGCAAGTTTGAACGGCTCGAAATCTCCGGCAGGAAATCTTCCCGTCGCAATCTGCTGGAGCAGTGCAACGGCTTTGATTACATTGCTCTTGCCCGATGCGTTGGCACCGTAAATCACACCGATTTTCAATGCCGATATATCGTCACGTTTCTGCGCCCTGCTGACATGAGCAGGGTGAACCGTTCCCTTTCCGGCAACGAAACTGATTGAGGTCTCTTCTTTGAAAGAGTATATGTTCTCAAATGTGGCTCTAAGAATCATTGTTTGTCGTATGATTGCATTGTTTATGCAAAGATACGACAAATATTTCATTCCACCAAACGTGCGGAGTGCGTTTTTTGACTGAAATAATGCTTTATTGCGACGGAACTCTTATTCATCTCACAATTGTGTGTTAGTGCAACAACTATTACTGTAACCACTGTTGCATAAGGCGGTCTTGATACAAGCAATCGATTAGAACAATCACTACGAAAGCGGCAAGAGAGGGAGCGGTCTTCAGGATTGGCGGCGGGATACCGTCAAAAGGTGACGGTGCAGGCACTGACACCCATTGACCGCATCGCGCCTATGGGCACCGGCGGGACACCGATAACCGGCAACGCCTCCGAGGTAAGCATCGGAGACGCTGCTTTTACCTCTGAGACTCCATGCCGTTTATCCGTGTTCTTATCGCCGTTGCTGATAAGGTATTTTACGACCGCTCTCTCACTTACCGTTTATCAGTAGTCCACGAGTCGAGACTGAGATGTGCCGCCTTCCTGCGTTGCCGCATATCACAGACTCGCCTTTCCGGGACTGGACAGTGCCATTATAAATCTAAAGAGTACAATTTGTGTTCTTTCAACCAGTGACCTTCGGCTAATGCCGGGTGCATGAACAATCCGTCAAAAGTCATTCCTATGCGCTTCATGACATTTTCTGAAGGAATGTTAGGTACGGCAGTAAAAGAATAAAGTCTATTGCATAATTTTTTCTCCCGCGCATACTTTATGCACGCCATCGCCGATTCCGTGGCATATCCTTTATTCCAAAATTTATCTGATATTCGCCAGCCTATTTCCCATCCCGGAGAAAAGGGAACATCAAAAGTAAAGCGATGGAATCCGACATAACCGATAAATTCGCCTGTCTCCTTAATTTCAACAGCATACAATCCGAAACCTGTTTCCTCAAATTCGGAGTTGATCCTGTCAACAAAGCCATTTGATTCTTCATCAGATAATGGCTTTGGAAAGTATTTCATGACATTATCATTGCTGTTCATTTCTGCAAAGACACCCCTATCGGACATTTTCCATGAACGCAAAATCAGTCTGGCAGTTTCGATATATGTTGTATCCATGTTGCAAAATTAGCCATTTTCAGTGAGTTTTCAGTGCGAATATGCTGTCATTCGTTTTCACCGGCGCGTAAACTTAGCTCCAGTTCTTATGCAGTCATATCAACATAGGAAGCCTTGCTTGCTCGGAATAATAAACGTGCGGAGCAGGGCTATTCTCTTGCCTTTTGGCTGAAAAATCTCCAGACACAAAATGGCATTTGCCTCCGCAAGCTCCGGCGAATACTTCATTTTGCACTCGTATTTTTAAGCCAAAGGGCGAACAGCCCTTCATTGCCTCCGCACGCTGCCGTGTCAACGAGCAAGCAAAACTTCGATAGTCGATAGACGCATAAAAAAAATGTCGCACGATGAAAACGAACAACAACATATCAAACAGACGAGGCAGAGCATCCATCTCCAGTCTCAACCGCATAAAAAGGGTTATCCTTTGGTTGGTGGGGATAATTGGTGCAATACTCGGATTGGTGTTGTGGGTGTTTCTCCGACCGATATTCCGAGGTGTGGGCTGGGTTATTAGCCTTGCAACTGCCCTAATGATAATCTTTTGGCTACTCACTTTATAAAGCTCAACTGATATGGCTACTATGAAATCAAACAACGCTGCAATCGCAGCTATGCAGCAGATGCTCCAAGAGCGTATTATCGCTGAACCCGCATTGGCAATCAAACTCGCCAATCCCAAGAAATCACTCGAAAGTGCTGTCAACTATCTCTGCCACGAGATACAGAAAAGCGGGATGTGTGTCGTAGATGACCAAACCGTGCTATCAATCCTCCTGCATTTCTATGACGAGGACAGCATCGAGGATGGCGGAACTCCTATCAACTGCAACATACTGGTATCCAAGCCGGAGCTATCTGATGAAGACAAGGTGGCTCTCAAAGAGCAGGCTATGGAACAGTTCAAGCAGGAACAACTCCTGGAACTCCGCAAACAATCTCAGCCGAAGGCTCAACCCAAGCCGACCGCCACCGCTCCCAAAGCCGGAGCAGAGATTGACTCAATCCCCAACCTATTTGATGAACTCTAAAACTGAAAGACGATGAGACCGAAGAACAAAATACAATCAAGGTTAGTGGAACTGAGTGGGCAACTACGCCCGCTCACCACTCCCCAGATGGAATGGGCGTTCAGAAATACCCACGAGCATTTCGCTTACAGGCTCAAAGGCGGTAAATGCACTTGTATGGATTGCGGTGCAGAGTTTATCGAGACCCGTGACGGAAGATGTTTCTGCCCCGAGTGTGGCACACAACTTGAAATCAAGGATACAAAGGAACGTGTCATCAAGCAGAAATCCTACTTTGTGGTAATCACCACGAAGGAAGATTATCAGGTGGTCAGGATGTGGATGTTGCTATCCGAAATGCGCAAGGGAGCGAAAGCCAAGCCAGCCTATCTTGAAATCGGTCAATACTGGATAGACCCGCAGGGCAGGAAAACTGTCATTGGACTGCAACGTACATTGGGCGGTTACTACTTTGACACCTTCGCCTTTTGCTCTCCATTCGAGATAAGGCGTGACAACGAGGCATTCTGGCGTATAGCAGATGAATGGGTATATCCACGCATCAAGGTCACTGACACAATCAAGCGCAACGGGTTCAAAAACTCAACGTATCATATCCACCCCGTGACACTCTTTCAGCAGTTACTCTCCAATCCGAAAGCCGAGACACTGATGAAATCCAACGAGATAGAGTTGCTCCGTCACCTCTGCCACCACCCGGCAGACGTTGACAAGTATTGGAACACCATCAAGATAGCAAAGCGCAACGGATACAAATTCAAGGATGTGGGAATGTGGTTTGACTACATCAAGATGTTGGAACGTATGGGCAGAGACCTCAATTCTCCCTCGCTGATAGCACCCCAAGACCTCAAAACCTCCCACGATATATATGTGGCAAAGCTCAACCGCCAGCGCATCAAGGAGCAGAGAGAGAAAGAGCGTCAGCAAGCCATTGAGGACAAAGCAAAGTTCGAGGAACTCAAATCCCGCTATTTCGGAATGGCATTGACTGACGGAGAGATTGAAATCCATTCAATCGACACCATCGACGATTACTATAAAATCGGTGAAAGTCAATCTATTTGTTGCGGAACCGCCAAATATTTTCTCAAAGAGAATACACTGACCCTCACCGCCTACATCGGCAACAAGCAGGTAGCCACCATAGAAATCTCGCTTGACGACTACCACATAATCCAATGCCGTGCATTCGCCAACGGAATATGTGAGTACACCGAGCAGATAGCCGGTATCATCAACGCCAATAAGAAGATGATTGCCGAGCGCAAGAGAGCATAAGTTTAACCAGACCACCGCCAACTCCGACGATGGTCACAGCCCCAAAGATTATGACGCGAATGACTAAAGTAGGTATATCTACCACTCAAGCCGGACCGGAGCAGTATGAAACCTTCTACATCTCCCATAGAGGCAAGAAGATAAGCAGAGTGCAATACGACTACCGAACTCAAGAGGGCGAACTCTTTTCAATAGTCGCCCGGACACTCAAGGAGTGCCGTCAAAAACGTGACGAGTGGCTCGCCAAACGAAACAAGCAATCATAGCCATATCAGTGATGAAGGCGGTGAAGCGCAAATGCTCCATCGCCCTCATTTTGCCAAAAATTTCGGCCGCCAAAAGGCGGCGTTTGAGTGTTTCCTTTTTATATAATTTGTTCTTAGATTGCTTCTTCAAGGTCAATCTCACCGATAATTTCTTCCATTTCGGCCATGAACTTTTTGTCTTTAAGCATGGCTTCTCTTGTCCCGGCAACGATGTTTGCCTGTCGGAAAGCTGAGTGAAGAACATCGATAATCTCTTTCTGCTTAGCTATGGGGAAAGAGGCTAAACCGTTGGTATCGGCTTCCATTTTCTGGAAAAACTGGGGCAGCAGGCCCATAGCCAGGCCAAATGCGACACAGGCAGTCGTCGGATTCGCTTCTATGGCGATTGTCTTTTTGTCGTGAGTCATGTATAAAATTTATTTTGAATGTTACGATTTTCAAAACGCATAACACGTTTACATTGTTCACAGGCATAATAAAATCGCATTGTCTATCTCGTGGAAATTTAGTAATTTTGCACTCTTAAAACTTATCAAATTCAAAGCAATACAGAAATGACCAAAGCAGAAATAGCGAATGAAATCGCAAAGACAACCGGCATCGACAAGGCTGCGGTTGTTACCGTAATCGAACAGTTCATGACCGTTGTGAAGAACAGCCTCTCACATGGTGAGAACGTGTACCTCCGTGGCTTTGGGTCTTTTATCGTCAAGCAGAGAGCGGAGAAAACAGCCCGCAACATCAGCAAGAACACCACGATAGTTATCCCGGCTCACAACATCCCGGCGTTCAAACCCGCTAACTGCTTCAAGGAAGAAGTCGCAAAGTAATGGCATCAAAACGCACTATAATAGAGGAATGGATGGTGGCGCAGAAACGTCACCATCTTTCTGATGTGCAAGTGCAGATGGCTCGTGAACTCGGCTTCAAACCGGATTCTCTCCGTAAGATTGACAACCACAAGCAGGAGCCGTGGAAAACACCGCTGCCACAATACATCGAGAACCTCTATGAAAAGAGATTTAAGCGTGAGAAACCGGAAATCGTAAAATCTCTGAAACAGCAGCTTCAAGACGACGCGGCGAGAAGGGAGGCAAAGAAGAAAGCGAAAGACGCCCGGCGAAAAGCCGCTCAGGAGTCTGGTGAACAATCTACTGATACTAACTGATATTATGGAAGAAGAATACAATGACTACGGCGAAAACGCCGTTGATGACATGATGGTCGATTACGACTATCACATCAACACCGGTGAGCTTCCTGAATTGTTTGATGAATCTTCGGTTGACGAGTTCATCGCCAACCTCAACGACTGGGACTGAAATATGGGATTGCTCAACCGAATAAAGAGAACGAACATAACTCGGAATGTTTGGACCCAAATGGCTCAGATAACTATCATTTGCGGACTTATTGTTGCTGCCGGAACAGCGATAACCTGTAATCAGGGTGACCATTGCGGTCTCGCATTTGTCAGTGTGGCAGCAATTTTAGCTGTTGCCATTGTTTTTATTGCTTGGTTGGTATGGTTCATATATGTCATCTGGGCTAAACGCTATCTGACTCCAATGGCTCCACACGGGTACAAGATACTCGATTCGATTGATTTTTGTCTTTTCACATATTGGATAATCGCTTCGATTTTCAAAGTTGCGATTGGTGCATGGGTAGTTCCAATAGTGGCACTAATCTGGATAGCATCCATCGCAATAGCAATAAAATATCGTGAATCTAAATGATTAAACTCCGGTGTGTCGTCGAGCATATCACTTACCAGAATGAGAAAAACGGCTGGTCGGTGATGAAAGTCAAGGTCAAGGGGTATGACAATCTCGTGACCCTGACCGGCTCGTTGCTCGACGTACCCGTTGGAAGTGTTCTTCTTGTTGACGGTGACTGGCGCGTTGACCCAAAATATGGACAGCAATTTGTGGCGCAGTCATGGGGCGAGGTAATGCCCGCCACTCTTTATGGCATTGAGAAGTATCTCGGCAGCGGGCTGGTCAAGGGTATCGGCCCGGCATACGCCAAGGCTATTGTCAGTAGATTCGGTCTGGAGACAATCGACGTTATTGAAAACGACATAGAGCGGTTGCTTGAAGTGCCACGTCTCGGCAAGAAACGGATGGAGAAAATCCGTGATAGCTGGGAAAAGCAGAAAGACATCAAGGAGGTTATGGTGTTCCTGCAAGGGTATGGCGTAAGCACCGCCTTTGCCGCCAAGATCTACCGCAAGTATGAAAAGGAGTCGATTGCCAAGGTCAAAGAGAATCCGTATCAGCTTGCCGATGACATCTGGGGCATCGGTTTCAATACAGCCGACAGCATAGCCTCGAAGATGGGCTATGAGAAGAACGATCCTCGCCGTTGTCGTAGCGGAATACTTTACGCCCTCAATGAACTCGCCGAGGATGGTCACGTCTATGCCGAGCCTAATCAGTTGGTCGAAGCCGCCACCAAACTGTTGGATGCTGAGGAAGCACCCGTGCGTCAGGCTCTCGCCACAATGATAGAGACCAAGGATGTTATCGCCGACAACGATGTGATTTATCTCCCTCCGTTCTATCATGCCGAGAACGGTTCGGCAAAGCGGTTACAGTCGCTACTCGCCGACACATCCCTCTTCAATTCCGATATTGCCGCAGAACCGGAAGCCGAATATGGCGTAAAATCCGGTGGCATAGTCTATGACGAAGTACAACAGGCGGCAATTCAGAAGGCACTCGACTCAAAAGTCATGGTGCTGACGGGCGGGCCCGGCACAGGCAAGACGACCACCACACAAGGCATAATCGCCGCGTTCAAAGCCCGGCACATGAGTATTCTTCTCGCCGCTCCCACAGGTCGAGCAGCCAAGCGAATGACTGAAGCCACCGGCATGGAGGCCAAGACAATACACCGTCTGCTGGAATATAATCCGATGGACGGATACAAACGTAATAATGAGAACCCTTTGGAGGGCGACGCTTTGATTGTGGATGAATGTTCGATGATTGATATTCTATTGTTTTACAATCTGATGAAGGCAATACCATCGAATATGCGCCTGATACTCGTGGGTGACATTGACCAGTTGCCGAGTGTCGGAGCAGGCAATGTGCTCCGCGACATCATCGACTCGCAGCAGATTTCGGTGGTACGGCTGACCCGCATCTTCCGTCAGGCACAGTCGAGCCGGATTGTGATGAACGCCCACGCCATCAACGCCGGACATTTTCCTAATATCAAGAATGGTCTCGACACCGATTTCTTCTTCATAAATCAGGAAGATGCCGATGAAATGGTCAAACTCATCATCGGACTTGTGCGTGAACGTCTTCCAAAGAAATACGGCTATCCGCCGAAAGAGATACAGGTGCTGACACCGATGCAACGTGGCACGGTCGGAGCCGGCAACCTCAACATCGAACTGCAAAACGCTCTCAACCCTACGGGTCTGTCATTGACTCGTGGCGGCTACACATTCCGTCAGGGCGACAAGGTGATGCAGATTCGCAACAACTATGACAAGAACGTGTTCAACGGCGACATCGGCTATATTACTGCCGTTGATACCAACGAGCGTACTTTGACCGTTACTTTTGATAGCCGCCTTGTAGAATACGACATAACTGAACTTGACGAGATTGTATTAGCATACGCGGTCACAATCCACAAGAGCCAAGGCTCCGAGTTTCCGGTTGTAGTTATGCCCGTGACGATGAAACACTTCGTCATGCTCCAGCGCAACCTCATCTACACCGGCATAACCCGCGCCAAGAAAATCTGCGTACTCGTCGGCACCACCAAAGCCCTCGCATACGCCATAAAACAAAACACCGTCTCCAAACGCAATACCAAGCTGAAAGAGCGGCTAAACAATAAATAATGAAACAGTTATTTTTACTTATCATATTGGCACTAATATTCACCTCATGCAGAACCAAGCAAACTTCCATAGAAATTTCGGGGCTTGTTTCTTTTGATGGAGATAATTCTGTTCTCGTCCACCCGTATATCACAAGATTGTCGGATGGTAAGACATTTGTGGGAGATGAAACCGGTCGATATTCGATCAAGGCTGTGAAAGGAGATACTTTAGCTTTTTCGTATGTAGGGACAATCAGTGATACCATAGAGGTAAAAAACGAAAGACTTGACGTAAAACTCAAGCCATATATTCCCGGAGAGAATGAATATGTTTATGTGGACTCAATCCGTAGACTTCAGAACGAGTTGACCTCATTTGTTGAAAGGAAAGATGCCAGAATAGGTATCGCGGTTATTATCAACGGCAAGGATACAGTAAGCGTGAACGGTTCAAAGGATTTTCCGATGATGAGTGTGTTCAAGTTTCCGCTGGCATTAGCGGTGGCTAAATGGGTGGATTCAAACGGAATGTCTCTAAACGACAGTATTGCTTTCGGGCCGAAAGCCTTGATAAAAGACACTTATAGCCCGATGCTGAAGAAATATGGCTCGGGATTGTATAAAATGTCCTTTAAGGAACTCCTTGAATGGTCATTGATTGAAAGTGACAACAACGCAGCGGATTTGTTGCTGAAACGAGTCGGTGGTACAGCCTGTGCTACTACATTACTGAAAGATGTAGCGGGCGAATTGGATATTACGATAGGCGCATCCGAACAGGAGATGCACAAAGACCCATATACGAGTTATCTCAATCGTTCCACACCGCTCGCGATGGCTACGCTGTTCGACCGATTTGACACTGATATAAAGGCCCGTTCAAAATCGTTTTCAAATATATCCGTCATGCTGGAACAATGCCGCACAGGTGTTGACAGACTGGCAGCTCCATTTATCGCGACAAATGCCGTTGTCGGTCATAAGACTGGGACGGGATTCCCGACACCCGAAGGCAGAATATCGGCAATAAACGACTGTGGCTATATCCATCTGCCAAACGGCACACGATATACAATAGCCGTCTTTGTCGCTGATTCTGGCTACGATATGACGGAAACATCGAAGATTATAGCTGACATATCGGAAATCGTTTTCAAATCATTGATAGATAGCAAATAGTTTATGGGAAAAGTTAAGAACCTGATTGCACTCGCAATCACATCGCTGACACTCTATGCGTGCTCGACTACACATCGCGACAAAGGTTGGTATCCGGTGGATAATTCCGACAATATCGAGGGGGAAGCAATCGTTACGATAAATGATTTTGAAAGAGTATCTCTTGATACAGTGACAGATCATGACATTGCCTTTATCCAAGGCGTTTTGAAGCAGGATAAGATTCCCGTCTGGGCCGATGCAACAGAACAAAGGATCGGCAAACGTATCGGGTTTGTTTACAAGGATTCTGTAATAATGGCCCCCTCCGTAAACTGCCGTATAGAAAGTGGAAGTTTCTCAATCAACAGTTTCGACAAACGGCTCATACTTGAAATATACAATTCTCTCGACTGTGATAAAATTGAGCCTCCGTATGTGATGCCTCAGAAGAGCTATGCCACGGTTGAGGGCATGACAATGAGAATTGTCAGCCCTGACCCGGTCAAAACTCCGGTGGATTCTATGATAGTGGAATTTACAAACAGTCGTGACGCAGATTTGACTACCGGAGAATGGTATCGAATAGACACCAAATCTGATGAAGGAAGCTGGATTCAGGCACCGTACTCAAAAAAGTATCTTGACCTCTTGGCAAAAGGAACTGAGGTATGCTTCAATGATATAGGATATTCATTGAAACCCGACGGCTCATTTAGAATGACAGTAAAGCCATGGCTTTATGATCTGAGTGATAAGTCTGCCACTTACCGCCTTGTCAAGACATTCAGTTATCCGCCATATCCGATTCAGAAGAGCGATACGGCATATGTTGAATTTCAAGTCAGATAAACATTTATGATACATTACATTGAATACGGTGACATATTTAAGATTCCCGGTGTGACGAGTTACGCCCACGGATGTAATTGTGCCGGAGCCATGGGCAAAGGAATTGCATTACAGTTTAAGGCTAAATTCCCGGAAATGTATTTTGAATACAAACGACTATGCGATAACGGGGAGTTTAATCCCGGAGATGTCTATGCCTATAATTATGGCTCAGGGTATGTGTTTAACCTCGGGACTCAAGTCACATGGCGAACTAAGGCAAAACTCGAATATATCGAGAGCGCGATAGACAAAATGATGGAAATTGCGGAAAGTGTCGATGTTGACAAGATCGCTCTTCCTGCGATAGGTGCCGGATTGGGTGGTCTTCTTTGGGAAGATGTTAGACAAACATTGGAAAAGGTCGCGGCACAACATATTTCCGTTGATTTATATGTTGTCGAGAATTATTGTAAGTCGTAGCTCTATCTCTCTATGGGAAAGACTGTGTATCGTTCAAAAATAGACTGGTGGGCATGGCTATGTTTGCTTGTCGTTCCGGTATTGATGTGGTTCACTGCTTTTGATATGCCATGGTGGTATGCCGTGTTTATATGTGGTGGTCTGACTGCATTATGTTTCATTGGCTTGTTCGGTTGCTGGTATGAAATAGACGGTGAAGACATCGTGATTTATCAGTTCTTCAGACCTACACGTCTGCCAATATCCAAAATCAAGGACGTTAAGAAAACCTCCGGTTATCTCGCTACAGCCGGTATGTCACACCTGCGAGTCTCGATAAGTTTCACAGACCGCTCGGTGTTGAAAAGCTATGCTCCGATTGAAATCTCTCCGAAAGACCGTGATGGATTCATGACACAGCTTAAATCTATCAATCCCAATATTGAAATATTATGCTGAGCAATAGAGTAAAACGAAATATATGGCTGACGTTGACCATTTTGTCATTTCTAATGATTCCTGACAGATGTGCGCGTGTAGTCAATGGCACTACCCATTGGTGGACTCTGCTTGTGGCAATTGCTCTGTTTACCATTTGCGAGCATTTCTATATGTGTTATCGAAAGCAGGTCAAACGAGGCAATCTCTTTGGTCGTGTCAAGGTGTTCAAATGATACAGATAGGCAGATATAATTGGGGATTCGCACCGCTTTCGATGATAGTTGTTTTCATCGTCCTCTCGGTATGCGCCATTGTTGCTGCTTTTCAGCAGTCAAGACCGGAATGGCCTATGCCTCTGTCATATACTATAATAATCAATGAGGGCATGGCTCTGTTGGCAACCCTTGTCTATGGCATATTCGCCCATTTCGCTATCGCAATCATCAACAAAATAAGAAAATGATGGAAGAAATCAGAATAGACGTAACAAAGCAGACTCCTGAGGAATTGGCACTTGCCAATGAACAGGCTAAACATATATTCAAGTTCAACCATACAATGCCCGGCACAGCCGGGTATGATGAGCTGATGCACCGCATCTTCCCCTCGATGGGTGAAGGGAGCATTGTAAACACACCGCTGACAGCCGTAAGACCACACATGGTCAAGATTGGCAGAAACGTAGTTGTAATGCCCGGATGTCTTATAATGTCGGCAGGAGGAATAACGATTGATGACGGGGCTATGATAGCCGCCAATGTGCAGCTCATCTCCAACAACCATGACCTTTTCGAGCGTCAGGTTATAACCTGCAAACCCGTCTACATCGGAAAGAATGCATGGATTGGAGCCGGAGCCACAATCCTCCCCGGCGTTACCATTGGCGACAATGCCGTGGTAGGAGCAGCCAGCGTCGTAACCAAGGATGTTCCGGCCAACACAATCGTGGCCGGCAACCCTGCAAAATTCATCAAGCGCATCCCGCCTCGTCACGAGTGCTCTGCCGCCAATGAAGAGGACGCAACAATGCAGCTCGGACTTGACAGTTGCGGAGACTAAAAGAATTTACAAAACACAGAGAAACAATAATATGAAGAATTTCAGACCCAAAGCATGGCTGCTGCCACAGCCTGTACTTATCATCGGCACATACGATATCGACGGTATTCCCAATGCCATGAACGCCGCATGGGGAGGACAATGGGACATGGACGAGATTATGATTTCGATGGGCGCACACGCCACCACCGAAAATTTGAACAGCAACGGAGAGTTCACCGTAGCGTTTGCCACGGTCGATACGCTCGTGGCTGCGGACTACGTGGGTATTGTCAGCGGTAAGACGAATCATGACAAAATCGAAAAGACGGGGTGGAAAGCCGTCAAAGCGGAAAACGTCAACGCCCCGGTTTTCGACTGCTTCCCAATGACAATGGAATGCCGTATCAAAGAGAAACTCTATGAGTCTGAATCCGGCTACTACATTATCGCTGAAATCGTAAACATATTATGCAACGAGAAATATCTGGCAGAGGACGGCAAACCAGATGTAGAGAAGATGCAACTAATAACCTTCGACCCCGTCCACAACGGCTACATTGCTCTCGGTGTGAAAGTCGGCAACGCCTTCTCCGACGGCAAGGCCCTGAAATAAGAAGTGCTCATGAGATTTCTAACATCAATAATCGCAATTATCATTCTGCTGACTGCTAACGCGCAGACCTTGTGTGAAAAGTTACCGATGGCAGAGGACGGTATACTCCGTTACTCTGTTATCGAGATAATTCCGGACTATCTTGATGAATATCTGCCGTTCGCGCTTGAGGTTGGGGAAATATCCATGAAGACAGAGCCGGGTGTCCTCGCCATGTATCCTACCGTATCAAAGGAGGATTCCTGCAAAGTCACAATTTTGGAAATCTACTCATCGCAGGATGCTTACAAGAGCCATATATCCAGTCCACATTTCCAGAAATACAAACAGGGGACACTCCACATGGTAAAATCCTTGCAACTCCTCGACCAAAATCCCTTGAACCCTAATATGTATATCAATTCTGGTATAATTCATAATGAGAAATAATCAATGCCATCGTTCAGACCTCGAAAGCCATATAAGATAGTGCTAATCACAACATTCCGCTGCAATGCGGCGTGTGTGGATTGTTGTTTCGGATGCCGTCCGGACCGGGGAAAGACCATGACCATTGACGAGATGAAGCATTATGTCGATATTTGTATGGACGCTTATCCTGACTCGATTAGACAACTTGATTTAACCGGAGGAGAATGCTTTTTACTTGGAAGTGATCTGGACGAAATCATCAGGTATGGCAAGGATAGAGGTTTGTTGGTGGCACTTGTCTCAAATGGGTACTGGGGTAAATCATATACAGCCGCACTCGAAAGGATTCTCCAGTTGAGAGCCTCCGGACTTAATGAGATTGCCTTCTCTGTCGGAGATGACCATCAGCATATCCTGCCGCTAAAAGGATGCCGTAATGCGGCCGTTGCCTCCGCACGTGCAGGATATAAAGTTGAATTCCGTATGGAGACAAGATATGGGCAATGCTCGGTTTATGAAAAGCTGAAAGAGGATTCCGCTTTCATGAGACTGGTCAATGCCGGTAAGATTGACATTGTTTTTTGGATGTGGAGGAAGTATAATAACGATGTTCGTCATGGGCGCGGCTATCCATGGCATTGGAGACCTTATGAAGAGAGCAAACCGTGCGACCTGTTGTTCAAGAATATAGTAATAACCCCATATGGAGATGTACTTGCCTGTTGCGGCATAGGCAACAGCCGCAACCCCCATATGCGTCTGGGGAATGTCTGGAAAGAGCCGGTAAAAACAATTTATGAACGGACTTACGAGGATATATTGAAAGTGTGGATAGGCACGGATGGAGCACAGGCCATTCTCCAGTATGTCTATGACAATTCAGACATAAAATTCCACCAAAGCGGAAACGGCTGCGAGGCATGTATCGAGGTTTTTGAGAACCCCAAGATTATCCCGTTTCTTCGCGAACACTACGATGATTGGGCAAAAAAGATTTTCTTTATCTGATGTATAAGGATAGGTTAAACAAGATTCCGCAACCACGAACTATTGCGAGACATTACGCGGAAGGCAAATATTGCGATTATCCGGCAGACATTGTATTGTCCGCCGTAAATTCTCATGATTATGAATATAATCCTACCGCTATTCCCATAAAACTGGGATTCATACAGATGTTCATTGCCAACTACAAGGCATTCCTGTATCTAAGTGAACATAACACGCCAAACGATACATCCGCATTTCTTGAAAATCCTAACGGTTTCATGGAAAAAGCCGGCGTTCAACTCGGCACTCCTTTCGACAATGTGGCGCCAAAGATTTTTATCGCGATGGTTGAGAAAGATATGCTGGAAGCAATGAGAAATCCGAACACATCAGCCGTGTGCCATCTTGTTTATTCATCTGATGAAGACTCATGGCCGAAGAGACATCCGGAGCGTTATCCAAAGGATTATATGAAGCGGTCCACTTATGCAACATTGAAGGATATTCCTTATCTGCTGGATGATAATATCTTTGTAGCCAAGGGTTTCAATAACCATATGTCTATAAATATCCTCCACATAGGAGACTTTTTCGCCGAAAAATAAGATAATGCCTCATTTTTCAATTTGCTCCCTTGATGCGGTTGCAGTTGCGGCATAACATTTGGCAGTTGTCAGCAACTGTTGTGCCTCCCTCTTTCCATGGCTTGATGTGGTCTGCCTCCATTTCTTCCAACTCGAAGTGTTTGTGGCAGTGAACGCATATACCTTTTTGACGCTCGTATGCCTCCCGCTTCTGCTTCTTGTCGAAAGTCCGGAAAGACAGGTCTCGCAAGTCGCCGCTTAGTACATAGCGATAAATGCCTGCCTTCTTCATTATCTCGTCATCTTCCATCAGGTCGTGTATCTGCTTTTCGAGCGCTACGGTGTCGTAAGTGTTCTCATGGAACTCGTCATACATTGCTCCCCAGTCCAGACCTTTCATCTCACGGCGATATTTCGGGAAAGTTGAGCGTATCCAAGTTATAATAGCCACAAAGTATGCCCAAAGCTTATTAGCGTTGGGGTCAAACTGATGGAGTGCCATATACTCATCGACCTTTGCAATTCCGTCATGACGAGACGTCCATCTGAGAATTGTCGATAGGTAAGCCTGTTCAATTGCATTGCCATTCAGATAATCCGCACCGAGTTTGTATGCAGGACACCCGTTCTTGGAGAAGTGACGGCGGGCATCGGAAACAAACGGACCGGTATAAACGGCATTGAGCAACTCTTGATCGAGAAGTTTCTCTCCGGCGATATTGATCACCCTGAACCAATCAAGTTTCTCCTTGTCTGTACCCTCACAGAAATATACCGTTAACTCATAGTTCAGAAATTTCTCTTGCTCATCTTTCGTGAGCGTTGAGAAATATAGAGTACCTCGGTCGGGGTCTTCGATATTGAATCCATGAGTCCGGAACTCACATATCGAGAGAGTGCGCTGCTGGCCGTCAATCATCTCATAATTACCATCTTCGCCAACACTCCAATACATGATGTTTAGCGGAAACCCTTTGAGGATTGTATCAACTACCGCTTGTTGTTGCTTCACATCATAACGAAATTCCCTCTGATATGGCGGGCGAATATCCAGTTTGCCACCATAACCCTTTACACCTGTATCCGGGTCATTGGAATAGCCTTCTATAAGGTCAGCTATCTTGATTCTTTTCGGTTCAATATTCATAGTTCATTCCTTTCTACGGATAAGAATACGTTCATACATTCTTGTAGGCACTCCGTTTTTCATGACATAAAATCGAGGACCACCACCTTGAACATTGTCCATTTTACGAATCTCTGTCATATCGGCCACATCTGAACTTTTGCCAAGAATTTCAAATTGTTCTGGGTTATATTTATCAAGAAATGTGATAGGCACTCCCATCTTTCCATCATAATCCATAGGAATATCCGAAGTCTTACTAACTTCTATAGCATCGCAGTTTATATATGATGGATATTCATCAGGATTATATTGTTTAAAAAGAATAATATCCTCATGACGTTCTTTATAATCTAAATTCGTAAACCATCTAACACCTTTGACACGGATAAATTTTCGACCTGTTTCATCTATTCCACATCCTGCTGCTTCAAGTTTATAATCGTCTGGCACCCAAAATTTCCTATCTCCACTATGAATACTGGCTCCAAACCAAATTTGATTACTCATTATAAGTGGAAATATCTCTTTGTAAGTGACGGCGTTTACATTGCCAATTATCAAGAACTTCTTATCATATTTGATAAGTTGGGCAACATATTCGCGGAACAGCGAGAAAGGAGGATTGGTTACAACAATATTCGCTTCTTTTAGAAACTCAATGCACTCAGCGGAGCGAAAATCTCCATCTCCTTTGAGTGGCAAGACCTCTATCTCATCTTCATCAGGGATGTTGTTCCCATTCTTATCGCCCTCATATACGAGGTAAACGGCCTCTTCGCTTGTGCCCTCTGAAAAGAGATTGACATCCTGACTCTTATAGCAGGTTGCAATCAGTTTCTTCAAACCGAGAAACTCGAAGTTATAAGCGAAATATTTGAAAAAGTTGCTGACGCGAGGGTCATCGCAATTGCACAGCACCGTCTTACCACGGAAGTGTTCGCGGTAATGACGCAGCTCATTATTTATGTCTTCAAGCTGAGTGTAAAACTCATCTTTCTTGGCTTCCTTAGCCTTATTGAGATTCTTGTTAGCCATATCTCTTTCCAAGAGATTGGGATGGCTGCTATCTTGCAAAGAATCAATGACAAAACGAGGAACACCGGGACTGTTTGCTAAACAATGTCGTGTTTCTCTTACTTGTAGATAAATTTATATGGATCCTAATAGTGCTAGTTTACAGGATTTTGACTAAATTTGCATTTGTAATAGGTAACTCTTGGAAAGAGATTGGGACGCTTCCTAAACAAATTTATTCCCACCATTTTCGTTCCTCTTTGTTCATGTCAACGCGAAATTCTCCCTCAACGTCGATAATAACCACCATATCACCACGTGCAGCGAGGAATTGGAAATTGTCATACTTATGTATAAATTCCATGTCCTTTTCAAAGTTGTGCATTGCGTGAGGTGTTATGAGTTTATGACTTCCATCAGTATATCTAATAAAGGTTGCATCATTGTTGTTAATTATGTCGCTGACATCATATTGCCCGCGGAGTTTTCTCCAATACTGGCGGGCTTCCTTTCGCCAAGGACAACCAGTCACATAAAGCCATCCATCTTCATCTATTCCGAATAACTGATCATAATCTAAATGCGCAAATGGATAAGCATCAAATGCATATATCTTCTTAATATTTTTCCAATTGCGAGCATCTTCAAAATGTTGTTTGTCTCCACCAACTATTACAGTCCCATTCCGAAGAAGTCCTATGATATGATGTTCAGACGAAGAAATTTGTATTATACTTTCCCATGTTTTCACTTCAGTTGCTACTGAAGGATTATTTTCTTCAAAAGCAACCGAAATTGTTCCATCTTGGTGTAAACCAAAGATTAGACCTCCACATCCTGATTCTACTGCGATGAAATCACTTGTTGGAAAAAGTGGTTTAAGGCACGCCTCGCTCCATACATAGAATATCTGTCCATTAGAAAGTAAGACCGCGAAATTACCATAGTTTTTGGTTAGTGTATCCTCATTTTTCTTTTCAATGGGAATTACTGATAGGATATCATAATCAAAGTCAAGCCCCCAGCTCCAATTCTTGGAATATAGTTTCTTGCCTGCGGCGATAGCAAATTCATTCTCTGTCAGAGCAATTTTATGATGTCCCATATCATCGGCATTAAGGATATACTCGGCTGAAGTTGGTGACTCATGTTTGATTTTATATCTTCCATACTGTTTTAGTGAGATAATAAAATCCGTTTTCTCCTTTTGGTTCATGTTCTGGGTCTTCTCTATGTCTTCCGGGAAAAACTCTATTGGCACGGAATGAAAAACCATACCGGATGTTTCGCTTGCAAGTTGTCGAGCATGATTAATAATATTCCAGAATGCTTTAGGAAGTACAACATTTGGTAAATCAAATGCCACATCAAATAGCGGTGCAATTTCCTCATCTTTGAATCCTGCGATTCCACATCCGATACGGGGCACATAGAAGGTCATATCGGAATGTTTTTGTGCAAACTTGATAAAGTCATCAACATAGGGTTTGATTGTGTCCACACCGCCCTGCATTGTCGGTATGGCGTAGGACTGTCCCTGCATTCCCACTCCTTGGCCCATTATTGCACCGAAACGTTCACGGGCAACTCGTGCGGCTCCTCCGGCATGATTACCGGCGAGATTGCTGCCGAACACAAATACTTCATCTCTTCCGAGTGAGGTTATATTCTCAGGCGTAAATTTATAGTTCATATTCAGTTTATTAAATTATCGTTTATGCTCTAATCCAAAAGCAAATATCGCACATACTTAGCGAGGAACTTTCACATCCAGGTTGGAATACGGAATGACGAAATGGAGGATTCCCTCGGCAAAAGAGCCTTTTTCATATGGTTGGTATGAGAATACGACACCTTGATTGGTCAGAGCTGGTCTAGGATAATAAGCACCGTCATATACTTCTTTCAGAATCTCTGACGCATTGGATTCCAGTTCGTCCTTTTCAAGAGATGCCGGATATATCCCATCAAAATTCATGAATTCCTTTTTCTGGGTCGTAATTTCTTGTTCAAGCAAATCCAATACTTTTTTGAAGTCGTTTGCCCCAAAGATGTCATTATACCCAAGGATGCGACCGTTTTCATTATCGAAAGTCAGATAGTATTCCTCCATAAATCCATGCGCCCCCATTGTGTAATAGTAGGTATAGAAGCGATAGGTCACATATTGTCCGTTCTTACTCTCCCATGCAGGAGCAGCCTCCATCATGTAGTCGTATTTCGGCCCGAAATCCTCTTCCGTGAAATCTTTGCGGTAAAGCCTCTCGTGTTCCTTAGAAAAATGCACGGCTACCTGTTCCGGCGACATGGAGGTAGCATTAATTCCCCCGATTTTTCTCGGAGTGGCTTTTATGGAGTAATATTCCTTCAGGATACGGTCAGCACCTTTATTGTCAAGATAAAGACCCTGAATATCATTGCGCATGATGGTCGCGATAAACTGCCTTAGCCATAAGGGATGATGCTCCGAAAGATAGGCCGTGAATTTGAAATCGCAATTCCATGAGGAGTCAGACAGAGAAAAACTACGACTGTAATGATGCCTTACAGTTCCCTGAGGCAGCAAACGCTCAACCGGGTTTATACTGTCTGGCAGATTCTTGACATTGTAAACGACCGTATCAATTCCGACAGCGAATTTCATCTGTAATCCGTCTGCAAAAAAAGACACACATCCCATTACCCTACATGAATCAACCGGTGTTTTTCCGGCATATGTGATTATCAATGGTGTCTGTAAAGAGGTCATTTCCGGATCATCTTCTTCTGTCCAGTCACAGACTACAGTTTTTCCGTCATAACTGCAAAGAGTATCTCCATAGTATCGGCTGTCGCCGGATTCTTCGGAGGAATCTTCAGTATCGGCTATCATTGGGGCATTAACTGATTCAATACTGCTATCGGCGAGCATGACCACGGCTATAGTCGCCATTATCGCAACAGCTATTGCCACTAAAAGATATTTCATGTTCATAGACTGCTCGATGATGATTTATATAGTCGGAACTTGATTGAATTCGGTGTCTTCAATCTTTTCAACCGGATTCATATCCATTTCCACCACTTCCGCTTCATCATAATCTTCATCAGGCCCTCCTATACGGATAAGTCTTTGAATATCATTCTTGTCGAAGTATCTTGATATGTCCGCACACTTTCGTGCATTAATCGACAGTATCCTTCGTGCATTCCGGGGTGACAGGAACCCATTGGTATCCGCCTTTTGGAAATACATTATGGCACTATCGAGATTCTCTTTATTCGCGGACTCATCCTCTTTGTACCTGTCCCATTGCTTTTCTCCGGCATGATTATACATGAACGGAACTTTTTCTGCCATAAGCAGTGCTTTAGGTGTTGATTCCAAATCAGGGAGATGACGGGTCAGAATATGCAGGCTCGCGAACGCCATAAGAAACTCGTCACCGGTTGAGTTTCCATCAACCATAGACAGAATATAGTCCCGTGAATTGTCTGAACCGGCATTGGCGACTATATTCTTCAACAGGTTTGCCCACTTATAGTCGGGGATATCCACTGATTCCATCGCGACAACGAGACTGTCCAGCCCATGCTTGTCCATAATTACCATAAGATGGTTCATAAGACCAAGTTCGTCATTTGGATTGGCGTTGAAAGCCGCCTCCGCCACATCGACCGGTTTCTGTCCTGCAAGCTGATAGCAGATGATAGCGTTAAACATACATTTTTCAACACCGCCTTTACCATACCGATAGCAGTAGGCCAAAGTCTCGTATGCTTGCTTGTCGCCCTGTCTTACCCTTTCAATCAAATTCGTGAGCGAAACAAACGTGTCTCCATGTGCAGCAGTGGATTCTGATACCGGAAGCGTGTCTGACACAACAACCTCCGCAGATTTTCCCGTGATGGTTTCATTGAAGTCAATGGCGTTGTCCGCCAATGTTGTGACGGCAGACATCATTGCGGTCAAGGTAATAAACAAACGATGATATATGCTTATTCGGGTCATTGTCAGTTTTGTTTTATAATCTATGAAATCATTGTTTTACTCTTCAGAATTGAGTTCGGACAGTTCTCTATTGATACGGCTTATGAAGTCATTGACATCCTCCGCTTTGCCACCTTTGAAAAGAATGACAGCAGTGTCTCCTGAGCCATGTCCGACATGGACATACAGCAATGTGGAATCGCCCTCCTTAAAGAAACGGTCAAACCTGCCTTCTTCGTCTGTGTTGTCATATACAAGAGACTCTCGCGGAATTTGATTCAGCAATGCTACTATCTCTTCTCGGGGTTCGGCATTGGGATGTATCGCCAATACTCCTTTTCCAAGATTGTCAGGAAAGCCCATATCTCCGCCATTGAAATCCATGACTTCAAAGCGGTCGATATGTGATACTTTGTCGAACAATTCATCTAATGTAAGATTTTTGTCTGTCGCAAACGCAGCAAATATACCGGCCAACGTGACAACCAGCATGAAAATAACCTTCCTCATAACAAGAAATCTTTATCAATACCAGTTGGAATATGCTTTATATAGCGATCTCCGATGCGCCGGTTGACTTCGGGTATCTTCACGTCAGCACACAGGTCGTCGGCAGCTGATACAAGTACGGGCTCAATTTCGAGGTTTTCAAGATAATACGACGGTATGGCGGAGTAACCGAGTATAGCACCGATGATATTTCCGGCTATTGCCCCGGTCGAATCGCTGTCACCGTCATGGTTGACAGCGCAGACAATACAATCCTCGAAACTGTTGATATGTCGCATCACAGAGAACACTGCTATGGCTATGGCCTCGTCACCGACCCAACCTTCTCCTAATTCGCGTATTGCAGAGTCTTCCGGTATGGAATCCTGGCCAAGGGCCAAAGCTCGGTGGATGAGACGCGAAAACCGATCTAACTCCTCGTCGTGTCCATGGAAATACTTCGGCATCATTGTCAGGCCTCCGTCAACAATCCATGAGAACGTCATGCGGTCAACCGTCTCGTCGTGTATGCAGTTCTCCACGGTAGTCGCCAGAAGTGCCGAGGCGAAAGTGCTTGCGATATGCTTGTGGGTGATTTCCGCAGCCCATCCCGCAAGATGTGCCGTGTCATCGTATTTGTATAGATTGGAATGAGCGGCATTGAATATTCCGATCGGGGCGACACGCATCACCCCGCCGCACCCTTTTGAGTTGTTACGCACTTCCATTCCTTGAGCTATGTTATCCAAAGCCCCCATGCAGGTCATGCCCGGCGCGCGGCGGTTCCATAATGCCCGTATATGGCTCATCCAACTGTCAGCCTGTGGTTCGGGTATTCCGGTCTGGGTCTTATGCCAGTTGAGATAGCCTTTCTCAATATACGGTAGAATTTCCTCCAGCTTTCCCGCTTTCGTGTCGATGACGCCACTCATCAGCCCTTCGAGAGTGAAAAGTGTCATCTGAGTATCATCGGAGAATTGAGCCACACCGTCATGAAGAACATAACATGTGATTCCTTTCTTGCCAAACCGTTTTCGGATTGCCGCAAGATTCATAAACTCGACCTCATAGCCGAGAGCGTCCCCAACGGCACCCCCGACGAGAGAGCCTCGACATTTATCTTGTAACTGTTCTCTTGTCATTGTTGTAATCTTTTTATGATTTCAGCACAGCCTCGCTCAATAGTATCGAAGCTTGTGCGATACACGTATTCTGTCTGATAGTGAGGATCCGGGAGGTCTATGGACTCTCCAAAGCAGTAATCGTTGAATCGGACAATCCTGTCCCAATGGTCGTATTTCAGCAGACAGGTTACTTCATTGCGATGGTGTTCGGTCATTACGATTATCAAATCGGCTGAATTGAGTAGTTCCTCGTTCATAGGTATGGCTTTCCCACCCATTTGATAACCATGTTCATAGGCGATACGACACATCACATCCTCGCGGTCGAGCCCATCAGGCACTTTCGTTCCGCAGGAAGCGACTTCAATGCCGTCAATATCGTTGTTGGCAACCATCTTTTTCAACACAACCTCGGCAGCAGCCGAGCGGCTCGCATTGCCTGTGCAAACAAATACTATTTTCATATTCAAACGTCGAATAGTTCATCATCTTCATCGAGGCGTCGCACTTCATCAACGCCGTCAATGGTAGAGATATGGTTGATAATAGTCTTCAGTTCTGCATATGAATGGACACCGAAACGGATTTTGCAGACAACAATGTTGCGGTCGGTCCTGGTGTTGAACGATTCCATCGAGAGATGGAAAGTGTTGGTGATACAATCCACAAGGTCAACGAAGAGGTGACTGCGGTCAACTGCCTTTACCTTCAGAGTCAATGGATATAGAGTTTCGTCAGCCTTGTAGTCAACAGACACGACATCATCGCCATACGAGGATGCCATACTTATGGCATGGGGACAGTCGCGTTTATGTACCGTTATGAGTTCCGGGTCAAAATGATTCCGGATACCGATTACCTCCTCTCCGGGAATGGGATTACAGACAGAGCATCGACAATACGGTGCTTTCGGAATTGACTCCAGATAACGGCGGATTGCCTTACGCGCCTTGAAAGTGTGGGCGAAGTTCTGCCAGTCCTGTTCAGGATGTGAATCCTTTTCGGTGAATATTTCAACTACGTCACCACGTCTCAGCTCCGTGTTGACAGGCTCCAAACGGCTGTTGATACGTACGTATTTGGCATGGTCTCCCAAATCAGTATGTACCTCGTATGCGAAATCAATCGCAGTGGCGTTCTGAGGAAGGATGATTTTCTTGCCTGTAGGCGTGAAAACCTGTATGTCATCGTTACAATACTTCGGTTATTTTTTGAGAATTTGTTAACGGCTCCGAGGAGCCAAGTGTTTAATCCGTTAAAAATCTGATGTTTAGCATGAAAATTTAACACTAAAAAT
>NZ_CAJTCF010000052.1:0-28761 GCF_910574735.1 Duncaniella muricolitica
ATCGTTTCGATAAAACGGTTTCCAGCTGGAAAGGGTGGAATCTCCTGGCATTCCATGTGATATTTCTTAAACACATTAACAGACTCAAAAAGTCAAGATGACTTCTTGGATTCTTCAATTGAGTAGAACAAGAATTACACTTTTTTGACCGAATAACCATGCCTCCATTACATTTTTTCAAACGAATAACCGAGGATGTGCTACACTTTTTCAAACGAATCGATAATGACCTCGTATCGGTCGTTTGCACATCTTAGTTAAAACAGCTAACTTTGCGGGTACAAAAACACAGGCCCGGGAGGGTCGGAAAAAGCGATTTTCAGAAGGTAAAAACGGAGCATTTTCGGACTTTTGTATCCGAAGATTTGCAATCCGCTGAGCGGCAAGATGTTCTATGCACTGCATCGGCACCGGTCTATGGTTTTGTATCTTATTAGTGCATTTTTGTTTACTGGCATGGCTGCGATAATAGTCTTCTTTGTTCATAATTGAATTGTTTTTGGGTGCCATGCCGTGACAATAGGATAAGCCATAACAGGGCACAAAAAAGTCGAAAAGCGTTGTGGACCTTCCGACTGTTTTATCCTGATTGTCTGTGGTTACGTTATTTCAACTTATACAGACCGCATTGGTATATCGTCGGAGCAATCCACCGGGCACACTTCGGTAGCCTCTATAACTGATGCAATAGAGACTGCGGTCGAAGCTGCGATAGCTACGGCGAAGCATTGTGAACGATATGTTGAGTTGCGTTGTCTGCATTGTTTTCTTTTTAGCATGCCCTCGAAAGCGAGTGCAATTATTTAATCGCGAGTGGAAACTTAGCGCATGTCGGCTTTAGCCGGTGCGCGATGCCGAAGGCAAAGTTATCCACCGCAAAGTTACTTGATTTACAGCAAATAGCCAAATGGCTTCTGAAATCCGGGCGCAAAATTACAACATTGTTACGCAGTCTATTTGCGTACCCGAGATTTTTATTCTATGCCGATGGCTTCTTGGATCAGATGCTTGGCGCGAGCTTCGACCATTGCATTCCACAGACGCGAGTCCTGAAACTTGGACATGGGGATGTAATGCTGGAAACGTGAGAAGAACTCAAGCGGCTTCTCGATATGCCAGTTGGTGATTACTTCGCCCCAGTTTACCTTGTCGGCAAACTTTTCGAGCAGACGCCAGTTATTGTAGATGTCGTCACGATTGGAGAGAGCCTTCCAATCCCACTTGGACGCAAACTTCTGAAGCGTTGACTCCGAGAGAAGGTTTTCCGGGCATGAACGGGAAAATTCATCCCAATGTATTTTGTTGGCAAACTTGTTGATGCCCTCGACTGTCCAGATGACATTACTATTGCCACTGACCTCTTCCCAGTCAAGTTTGTCGGCAAACTTCTCGATCATCGTCATGCTGAGGCTCCCACTTTGAGAGACCTCTTTCCATGCCTCAGCTTCAAGAACTGAGTTAAGGAAATCATTACTTGTAATAGGTTCCATATCTTTGGGTGTTTTTAATGTTTACGATGCAAAGGTAGAATGATGATGTATCAAAGTGAGATACAGGATTAAAAATTTTATCAATCCCACCATTTTTTCATGTTGTGGTCAAGCCATCTCCATAGAATATGGAAAGCCTTATGGCGATATAACTTTCCGAGATCTAACTCATGCAAGTCACCTCCATGGTCGTACTCGTAAGTGTATCTATCGGCTGTACGCAAGTTTATGTGTTTGTCTTTTATATCGGGCCAGTCAGTTCTTGCTAATTCAATAAGATTTATAGCAATCTTCATCCGATTGACATCTTCCTGCCAACCAACATGACGCTGAACATATCGCCAATATCCGATATTGAATTCGAGTTTCTTTTTAAGGATACTCAGATTCCAAGTCCAATCAATAGCCGAGTCTTTGCCTACGGTATCGCGCCAATATTTACACTGCTTTCTGCGGAAACTTTCAGATATATATTCAGGCTCTATCTCATATTTTCTCGGAGCACTATTTTCAAGATTGTCAAGCCACTCCGAAAACTCATTCTCGTGCTGTCCATGCGTTTTTATAGCATACAGAGTTGACCAGTAAAGTAAGTGGGCGGCAAGAGTCGCAGTGTCGCTTTGACGAGCCAGTTCGCGTTTCTCCTTACCGGAGAGCATATCAAACGTTCTTATACCGGGAGAATCGTTGATAGTTTCTTCATCAATATTATCTTTCCATGACGAGAAATCAATCTTTACTTCCCGACCGACAAGCCACTCCTGAGGATCAGGCGCGCCTTTAACCAGTATCTCATTATCAAGGTCAAAGCACATCTGAATTGTTGAGCCCGAATACTTTTCCTCAATGGGCAATGCTTTAATTTCATCAACCAAAGAGGCATACATTGGCTTCATGTCCTCGTGTTCAAGATAGAAGCCATTGAGGATTACCCATATATCCTCAAAATCTGAATTGCGAAAATAGTCTTGATAAATCATGTGTCGATGTTTTTGCTGCAAAGTAAACATCGACATGGCGCATTTAGCGGTACAGGATAAAAATTCTACATTGAAAGCAAAATGCGACCACCTTCTTTGACAAAGGTTTCCGGGTGACGGCAGACAGCGGCATATACTTGTTTATCGGTAACAGGGTTGCCATCAACACGAATGTGGAGTTTCTCATTATTGATAACTTCCGCTATCCGTTGTGTTGTCATTCCATATCCGGCGGTGGCCAGCACATAGACCATCGCATCTTCAAGTCTCATTTTAAGTCTCATAGAACCAAAGGTTTTTCAATATACTCAAAAACTGAACCATTCTCGTACAGATAACGATAATCGCATTGCTTTAGGAAATTATAACCATCGCGGATTTCGTCGTCATGTTTTTTCGAGTCATCCAACATATCGAGTTGATGTTCTCTGACATCAATCCCCAAGCCGTAAAATTTCATCCCTTCACAACGAGCCTTCTGAATCAGTTCCATGTTTTCATTGGAAATATGACTCCAGATAAAATCGGATATTATGAGTATGTCGGCCCCTTTGAATGCGTCGACAAAGAGCTTATACTTGGGAATAGATGGCAACTTCTTGAAAATAAAATAAAAAAGTTTGTTTTCATCGTTACCGCCATCGTAAGAATGAGACAGGAATGCAAGGAATTTTTTGCGCTGTCGGTGCAAGTTTGTGAGGATAAAAAATGAAAGATTATGGGAGTAGTTTATCATGCAGATTGGTCTTCTATCTCTCTGAGCCACCATAGCAACAGCAAGAGCCAACGTTTTTGCCGTCACTTCCGGTTCTCCTTTCATAGAGCCGCTTGTGTCAACGCATATATAGATTGGACCTGATTTATCATTGGCAACCTCAAAAGAGTGGGATGCGGATGAAAACAGTTGAAGACGATTCTGAACATATCGCTGATAAAACAGGTTTTCAGTAGGTTTTGCTCCTAACAGAGCAAGTTCTGAAGGCAAAAGACAATTGAGGTCATTACCGATAGTGATACCGCTTATGTCACTTCGTGAAGCATATTGAAATTTGCCGGTAACGTCGTGACTCGTGCCTCCGCTGCGACCAATTTGCTTTGCAAGTTCAACGATTGTCGGGTCAAGTCGGTTAAGATATTCGACTTCAGCCTCGTGGCTATCAGCCTTAAGGCCAGGAGAATTCCCTTTTGAAGATTCTGCATAGTTTGCAATATCTTCAGGTAGTGAGTAGCCCATCTTATCCGGACTATTGGATTTATCTGTGATACCCGATTCTATCTGAATATCATACTCGTCAGAGTCCTGATTTCCTTCACTTCCGCTACTGCCAAGAGGAATCGGTTTGCCAGAATCACCGGCGGTAAGCTGCATGGATTTTGCAATCCCTCTTTTCTCATCAACGCTTAGTGGAAAGATGTGTTTGGATAGCCATGCGTTCAGGAAATCTTCCTTTTTCCCGGTTCTTTGCTCTTCATTTTCCCAGTCTTCAGAAGAAAGAGAATCAATAAAATGGCGTATTACTGCTGTCGCATAATTTTTCCAAAACAGGTCATCCTCCACCACGCAATAAAAGCGTGAGTCACAGACAATATCCCGTATCATTTGATAAACAGAGGTCTTGCCAGCCCTCATTTTGCCAATTATTTCAAGCATTCTCGCTCCTCCCTTTATGGAAGAGGCTATGCCAATGGCTCTGCGCAGATATGTCATATGTTGCTTTCTCATCACATCAAATCTATTCTTGCTCTATAGACTGCGACAACTTCTTGAATGGGTTTATATAAATCGGAATTGGCAATAAAAAAATTATGGTTCATTTCAACGTATAGTCTGTTTGCAATTCCGTCAATTGTATCCCCAATCTCTGCGATAAAGTTTTTACTAAGTTGATTATCAGACTCTGTCCGCAGAAAATAGTTATAGTTATTGATGCAAATCACGCCGTCTTTAACAAACCTCATCACGAACTGTCCCCGGGAACGAAGCATCAGGGTACTGTCCGTAGTCTCTGAACCAAAGAAAACTTCATCGGGGAAGGACTGCATACGTTGATAATCCTTGATCTTGATTTTCAGAGGGGAATCATCACATTGAATGATATAGTGTTCCCGGTCGGGAGAATACAGATGTGTGTCATTATTCTCAATGTTAGCGTGGCGTTTATAACTCTTATATTGTTCCAAAATTTGACTGAATAATGACGAAACAACAGTTTCGGCAATAATCTGTTTGACGATTGGGATTGACGGCTCATCATTCCAAAGAATGTGTGACAATAGAAGCAGGTCTGAAAGTCCTATCTCACGTCTTCCATTAAGATAAGCCGACATTTTCATGACTCCGACAGCTTTTTTCCAACGTCTGTCAGAAACGTAATACTTTAGGTTCTCTGGGTCAGGCTCACCTGTAACCACGTCTTTAGTGTTTATCTTTTCGTTAAGTTTTCCTCTAATTGTGTAAAGGATTTCAAGAACTGACTCGGGTATGGTTACCTTACGACTTTCTGACTGCACTGAAATAAAATCATCATGGGTCAGTGGGCCAAATTCCTCTGTTGTCGATTCAGAAGTCTGCGCAGAGAGCAATCTGAAAAAATTCTGTTTCTGTTCAATGGGATTGACAACATATCGCAGTAGAAAACGATCCCACAATGCTTCGAGACCTTCGTTTTTAGCCGGAAGTTCATTTGAGGCTGCTATTATCCCTTTGATAGGTAACTTAAGCTCTTGATTGCCGTTAAGATAGATTTTTTCGTTCAGAACAGTAAGAAGGGCGTTCTGAATAGCGGGGCCGGCTTTCCATATCTCATCAAGAAAAACGACCTCTGCTTCTGGCAGGAATCCGGATGTGACACGTTCATAGCAATCTTCATCTTTAAGCTTGGAGATGCTGACGGGTCCGAAAATCTCATCTGGTGTCGAGAATCGCGACATCAAGTATTCAAAGACGGTAGCATTGTCGAATGCAAGTTTTAATCGGCGGGCAATCATGGATTTGCCGACACCGGGCAAGCCGAGGAGAAATATACTCTCCCCGGCAAGAGCACTGAGCAAGCTAAGTGCGAGAGCCTCATCGCGCTCGAAGGTGTCATGCTTCATTCGCGACAATATTGCCGTGATTCTATTTCTGTTTTCTGCCATTATTTTCTGTGGACACTAATACTTTCATTGATAATGAAGTCTCCGTTGGTAACCTGAACACCATGCTCTCCATAGATTTCAAACGAAGGGAGATGACAGAAACGATTGCCGTACACAAGTTCTACCGATTCTTCGTTTACACCTTCGGGGAGGGACGGAAAATGTAAGTTGATATCGCGCCCATCGTAATGCTTTGTGCCCTGATACTCACGCACAATTTCTTCATACCACTTACGTCCTAAACCTTTTTTATATATTTTGAAGGCATTCTCATCGTTATCCATTTCGCCGATGTAGCCAGTGTCGCCGGGAGTTATATTATCAAACGGCAAATAGGTTCTACCAGAAGTGTAGTCCGGATGCTTCAACCATTTGATTACCGGGAGCAAGGTGTTCGTAATAACATCTTCTGTAAGTCGATGACCACCTTTGAAAGATGACCAGTAGGAATAACTTTCGCGGTACTCGTCAAGACAGTTGCATACATCGTCTTTATCACCAAAGAGTCCTATTACCGATTCCGGAGTAACGTCATCGACATAAAACAGGTTGGCCTCCATTTCTTCAAACTCTTGGATCAAGATTTCCGAGACCTCAAAGTATTCACTGCCATCTTCTCTCTCTGAGAAGAATTGTAGTCTCTCACCATTGTTTTCTTTCAGGAGGTCTGAGACGTGAAACGCGGGATTGACAAGGATTCGGCGATAACCTTTCATCTGAGAGGCATACATCGCACCCATAGATGTGCCTATTACGATTGTATCATCAGCTCGATACTCTCCGGCAAGACTCAGTAACAACTGAAGAGCCTTTATTGGGCTGACCGGAATGTCGGGTGTGACAACATTATCATTCGGAAGTAACCCCCGAAGTTTTTTTGCGGTGTTGGACTGTCCCGACGAGGAAAGTCCGTGTAAATAAATTATATTCATATAGCCTTTTGTATTTGGTCAGTACTTTGTTTTTCTTCCCACTGAAGACGTTTGAACCTGTTTTTGAACTTACGATAAGTAGAGTCATCTTTGCCCTTGATCATTTCAAGATAGTTAATTTTTCCGTCGATTACATTGACAAGATTCTTTTCCATTCCCTTGCAGAAATCCCTCGTGAATATGATTTGAGCCTGTGCATAACCATGTTTTTCCCACAAGTGTAGCAGCACTCGCAGCTGTTTTATGTAAGAACGTGGAACATTGATTTTATCGCTTACAACGACTCCTGTAACCTCTTGACGTGTGCCGGGTACATATGTCTTTGTCTTTTTTTCATTCACTTTGAGTCCATACTTCGCAATGATATTGTAAATTCTTGATTGCCAGAAAGGACTCATTTTGCGAATTGATTTACTATGACTGAATGTTATATCATCGGCATAGCGCGAATATTTACATCCCATTCTTTCAGCAAGCTTTGACATATCTTTATCAAGGCTCTTCAGCACAATGTTAGACAGAACAGGCGATGTCGGTGCGCCCTGTGGTAGCACCTCGATACCCGAACTGTCAGGAACGGTGCATATTCTACATATAATATTGATTACTTCATTGCTTTGCAGTCTATCACCAAGCTCTCGATGGAGAGCCCGACGAACCATGAGTTTTGTTATGCTCGGAAAGAAATTTTCGAGGTCTGTATTAAATATGCAGGTTTGACCCACGTGTATCATGGCGTTATCCTTGACACTTTTCTCTAATACAAAACCGGTGGCGTGTTCATCGGGAACGAATATGGATTGCAGAACTATATTTAGTGCTGTTTGGATAGCCTTCAACGGTTTGACAGGAGCGCTGATTTTTCTTTGTCCACCAGACTTCTTGGGTATCGTAAAATCGACATAGGCGGACTTTCTTGCGTTGGCTGACGCAAATCGCATTATCTGTCTGCCGGACTTGGGTTCGGTCAGACTCCAACCGTCAATAAGCGGTGCAATGAAATTCAACACATCAAACAACTCCTTTCGGTTACTGATGGTCAAGTCTTTGAGATATTCTGCAATTTGGTCTCGCATAGTTCTGTAAGTTTGCGAGAGCAGTGAAAACATCGGTCTTACTTTCGTGTGCGCCGGATGGTCGAGGCTTCGGCAATGTGCGCTGTGAACGAGGGAGTGCATTCCACATCACCGAGAGCGAAGCGAAGGTGATGATACATGCACGACCGGAGTGAACAGCGTGCAGGGTCGATGCCGAGTAACAAACATTGGGGTGCGTTCCGATAATTCGGAACGAAGTCTGCCGGATTCAGCAGACAGATGGCAAAGGTCTGACCGATGTTTTCAATGTCCTCTTGTTTCTTTTCACCGGCAAAGTTATAGAGGACGTATGAAAAATCGTTTCATATATGAAACTCAATTGCAGAAAAAATTAAAATTATTTGTAGAGAGCTGCCAGAGAGTCGGATTTTTCTTTTAGAAGCTTCCGGAGCCATACTGGTGTAAGAACCTCAATATCATCTCCATGGCTCATTATCTCCTGAATAAAGTCGTATGCAGGCGACATATAGTAACCGAAGGTGATAAAATCATCCCCATGTTCGAGTTCCTCCTGCGATGGGTGCAATGGAAGAGATTTTACATATTTGGGAAATTCACGATAGCACTTCAGTATGACACGAGTAGGTTTGGAATATCCGTCAGAACAAATTCCATAGAAGTTTGCGAAGAAGTCCTTTGCCGAAAAATCTTCGGGATACAAAAATTGCTCTGATGATAATTCGAGTTTAGTGATGCGATCCAAAGCAAAAATCAACCGCTTGCCGCTGTCAACAGTTTGTCCGAGCATATACCATCTCCTTTTGAACAACTTTAAGCATAACGGCTCCAATATCCTATCACTCAAATTATTCTTGGTTGAGTGAAATGAGGTGTATTGAAATACTATGCGCAGATTATCTCTCAAAGCCTGTGATAGAATGGGTAACCATTCCCGACCTCCGGGTTCTGGTTCCAAAACTATCTTGTCAGAGATAGCCTTGTTTTCAAGCAATAATGACTCGGTTGCCATACTGTCTGTGAGCCAGTTCAACACTTCGTTATTTTCAAGTTCTTCCTGATTGGCTATGAAATACTGACTGTTCTCTCTCATTGAAGTGCATTGTATGTCAACGCCCAACTCCGTAAGAATAGCTTGTCGGTGATTATGAAAGGTGCGTTTGGACAGCTCAGTCCCCTTATAGTTTAGGGTTGAGATGTCCCATTTGTCGCTTATCTCCTTGAACGTTATTTTACCGGCGTCAAGAATGGTATTTATGAGCCAAATGTACTTGCGAAGTGTTGAGTCTGCCATACAATAATCTTTATCAGACTGCAAAGTTAATCATAATGTATGAAAATCATATTCACACATTATGAAAACTATAGGAATAAGTGGGGATAGAGTCAATCTCTGCTTCGGCTTTGGGAGAGGTGGGGGTCGGCTTGGGTTGAGCCTTCGGCTGAGATTGTCTGCGGAGTTCCCGGAGTTGCTCATCCTTGTACTGCTCCATAGCCTGCTCTTTGAGTTCGGCTTTATCCTCATCGGTAAGTTCCGGCTTGAATACCACGATGTTGCAGTTGATAGGAGTTCCGCCATCCTCGATGTTGTCCTCGTCATAGAAATGCAGGAGGATTGATAGCACGGTCTGGTCATCTACGACACACATCCCGCTTTTCTGTATCTCGTGGCAGAGATAGTTGATAGCACTTTCAAGTGATTTCTTCGGATTGGCAAGTTTGATAGCCAATGCGGGTTCAGCGAGAATACGCTCTTGGAGCATCTGTTGCATAACTGCGATTGCAGCGTTGTTGGATTTTAGAGTAGCCATATCAGTTGAATTTTATAAAGTGAGTAACCAATAGATTATCATTAGGGCAGATACAAGGCTGATAACCCAGCCTACGCCTCGGAATATCGGTCGGATAAATCCCCACAACACCAATCCGAGTATTGCACCGATAAACCCCACCAACCAAAGGAGAACCTTTTTTATGCGGTTGAGACTGGAGATGGATGCTCTGCCTCGTCTGTTTGATATGTTGTTGTTCGTTTTCATCGTGCGACATTTTTTTTATGCGTCTATCGACTATCGAAGTTTTGCTTGCTCGTTGACACGGCAGCGTGCGGAGGCAAAGAAGGGCTGTTCGTCCTTTGGCTGACAAAATACGAGCCGCAGGTCTGGAGATTTTTCATCCAAAAGGCAAAAGAATAGCCCTGCTCCGCACGTTTATAATTCCGAGCAAGCAACACTTCCTATGTTGATATGACTGCATGAGAACTGGAGCTAAGTTTACGCGCCGTTGAAAACGAATGACAGCATATTCGCACTGAAAACTCACTGAAAAAAATACCTTCTAACAATATCTATTTGATTGTATCGTTATAATGTATTTGTCAAATTCTAATATGATGAATCAAGAAGAAATATTTAATTTGTCCTTTGCCAATCAGGGAAGAGCAAAAAGAGTTCTGATGAGTTCAGATATAGCCAATGTTTGGGAACAGAATGGTTGCCGTGTTAATCTCATCGGCTCCTTGCGTATGGGATTATTGGCTTCCCATAAAGATATAGACCTTCACGTCTATTCAAAAGACATAACTGAGGAGAGTAGTTTTGCAATTGCCGCACAGATAGCCAAGCTACCGAATGTTCTTGAAATTAAGTGTATCAACGGACTTCATACTGACGAACATTGCATCGCATGGCATATCTTCTATAAGTATGAAGAAGATATATGGCAGATTGATGTGATCCATATTGAAGAGGGCACAGAATATGATGGCTTTTTTGAGCGAATGGCTGACAGAATCACGGAAGTGATGACTACAGACCAGAAATATAGAATCCTAAAGTTGAAATTCGAGACACCGCCAGATAAAGATTATCATGGTGTGGAATACTATGAGGCTGTGATAAGCAATGGGGTATCAAATATGAAGGACTTTGAAGAATGGGTTACTGAACACCGAAAGAAACCGATGTATTATTGGGTTCCGTAAAAATGGTCTGCCCAGTCCCGGGAAGACGAGTCTGTGATATGCCGACAACGCAGGAAGGCGGCACATCACTGTCTCGACTCGTGGACTGCTATTAAGCGGTAAGTGAGGGAGCGGTCGTAAAAGTCCTTATCAGCAACGGCGAAAAAGAACACGGATGAACGGCATAGAGTCTCAGAGGTAAAAGCAGCGTCCCCGATGCTTACCTCGGAGGCGTTGTCGGTTATCGGTGTCCCGCCGGTGCCCATAGGCGCGATGCGGTCAATGGGTGTCAGTGCCTGCACCGTCACCTTTTGACGGTATCCCGCCGCCAATCCTGAAGACCGCTCCCTCTCTTGCCGCTTTCGTAGTGATTGTTCTAATCGATTGCTTGTATCAAGACCGCCTTATGCAACAGTGGTTACAGTAATAGCTGTTGCACTAACACACAATTGTGAGATGAATACGAATAAGAGTTCCGTCGCAATAAAGCATTATTTCAGTCAAAAAACGCACTCTGCACGTTTGGTGGAATGAAATATTTGTCGTATCTTTGCATAAACAATGTAATCATACGACAAACAATGATTCTTAGAGCCACATTTGAGAACATATATTCTTTCAAAGAAGAGACCTCAATCAGTTTCGTTGCCGGAAAGGGAACGGTTCACCCTGCTCATGTCAGCAGGGCGCAGAAACGTGACGATATATCGGCATTGAAAATCGGTGTGATTTACGGTGCCAACGCATCGGGCAAGAGCAATGTAATCAAAGCCGTTGCACTGCTCCAGCAGATTGCGACGGGAAGATTTCCTGCCGGAGATTTCGAGCCGTTCAAACTTGCAAAACCGATTAATCCTGTCTCAAAGATTGAAATTGAGTTCAAGACCGGGGGGCGGTATTTCGCTTACGGCATGGAGTTCTCTATAAATGGCATCAAGGAGGAATGGCTTTATGAGATTAACAGCCGCAGCGACAAACTGATATTCACACGAAAATCCAATCAGGATGGAAACGAGTTTGAGTTCGGCGACATTCATGGCGATTCATCAGTGGCTCAGTTTGTAAAATTCCTTGGTGAAGGCACTCCGGCTAAAAAGAGTTTCCTTTCGGAATACATCGAGCGCAACGGAAAAGGAATGTGTGCGATAAAGACTGCCTATTTATGGTTTGCCTCGGGTCTGCGCATAATTTTTCCGGGCACACGGTTCCGTGGCATATCGTTCAATGCCGAGCAGGATGAGGATTTCCATGAAGCAACACGTCGCCTTCTCCAGTATTTCAACACTGGCATTGTGGATATTCGGCGTTTCCCTGTCCGGTCAAAAGAGGAGACCAACCTAACCGACCGTTTGCTTGACAAAATCATAAGTAGCTCAACTCCGGGACGTACTGCTCTGGTGGCGGCTCCTGAAAGCAACGAATGCTTCTTCTTTGATTTCAAAGAGGACGGCACATACACGATATTCAAGCAGAAGGCGGTTCACCGCAATGATGCGGATGACGAGGTCGTTTTTGAAATGGACGAGGAATCCGACGGTTCAATCAGGCTTCTTGATTTCATCCCCATGCTTATCGACTTGGGACAGAGTGAAGTGGACTATATGATTGATGAGCTTGACCGCAGTATGCACCCCTTGTTGTCGCAGAAACTGATAGAGTGCTATCTCCACGAACTTTCATCGGAAAGAGACACTCAACTTATTATATCCACACATGAGTGCAATCTTCTCAATCTTGACATGATTCGCTCCGATGAGGTCTGGTTTGTAGAGAAAGACAAGAACGGAGCATCCCGCCTTGTGTCTCTTGCAGAGTATAAGCCCCGCGAGAATGTGCAGAAAGGATATTTGCAGGGCAGATACAGCGCAATCCCATTCTTCGCACCGATTGAAACCCTAAATTGGCAGAAACATGAGAAAGCGTAAGGATTTTGTACGTCTCGAAGGTGTGCGTTCCGCACGCCTTGTCGTGATTGCCAGCGAGGGTCGCTGCACAGAGTCGATATATTTTTCGGCTGTGAAAGACCGGCTCCGTGCTCCGAATGTTCATGTCGAGATATTGGCCCGAGATTCCAATGAGTCATCGCCCGAGAGCGTTCACGCCCAGATAGCCGACTTCATGCGACAATATAACATAGATGATGATGATGAACTATGGCTTGTCATAGATCGTGACCGCTGGCATGAGCGTATGCTCTCGCAGGTGGCTCAGCTATGTGCGCAGAATCCACATCTGAATTTCTGCATGAGCAATCCCTGCTTTGAGTTGTGGCTACTGCTACACCTTGAAGATATAAGGGCGTACGACGAAGTGACTTCAAATGAACTTGCCCTGAACAGGAAGAATAAAGCCGGGGTGACTTGGTTGAAGAAACGTATGCGAGACCTGCTGGGTTCCTATTCTGAATCGAGCTATGACGCAGTACGCCTTCTGCCACACGCGCCGAAAGCAATGTCCATAGCACGCGAGCTTGATGAAAATCCTGCCGACAGGTGGCCTCAAAACGTTGGCTCGCGTGTTTACCTACTCATGGAAAGCATTATAGGAAATAATCTGAAATAAACCGTGGGACATTATTGCAGGAAGTGCGGTCAGTATCTCTCCAATGAGAAATTCTCGGGCAAAGGTCACGCTCGCCATATATGCAAGAAGTGTATGGCGGAGGAACGTGCCCACCGCCGTCAGATACTTAAAGAAAAGCGGGAGCGTGGCGAAATTCCCGAACTGAAATTGAAGCCGGTGTCTCCTGAGATCATTGACTATGTTGAAAATGAGATAATCCCCCGCTATGCCGCCTTCGACAAGGCGCATCAGGAGAGCCATGTCCGCATGGTAATTGAACAGAGCATAAAACTCGCCGAACATAGTCCGGCGATGAATTCCGATATGGTCTATATCATAGCAGCATTTCATGACCTCGGTCTTGTCAACGGCAGAGAAAACCATCACAAGGAATCCCGCACGATACTCGAAGCAGACGAGTTTGTAAAGTCGCACTTCACCCGGAAGCAGATTGTGACTATGGGTCGCGCTGTTGAAGACCACCGGGCATCCAATCAGAAGAAGCCTCGCAACGGCTACGGGATGATTGTTGCCGAAGCCGACCGTTTCATCGAGGCGGATACGATAATCCGAAGAACCATCCAATACGGTCTGGCTAATTATCCCCAACTCGACAGAGCCGGACACTATCAACGGACAATTGAGCACCTCAACGAGAAGTACGGCCCGAAGGGTTATCTGAAAGTATGGGTACCGTGGAGCGACAACGCCAAGAATCTGAAGAAACTTCATGTGCTGCTCACCGACAAGAAGAAACTTGAAGAGATATTCAACCGCATTTTCGATGATGAAAACGAGTAGAGACAGGTCTCCCCGGAGGTCTGTTTTCATGCCCGGTTTCACCTTCCAATACACTTGCCTGACCCGGTTGAATCATTCAGTGACCGACATCCTCAGACGCATCTTCTTCACTTTCCATCGTAGAAAGTAACAGACATACTTCAATATTCCCTAAACACCTAATATTCAACTCTATTATGGTCATTGCAGCTCAATGATTAAGACTTCTGTCAGACTTACTTATGGCGGTACAAATTCGGTGGATGAAAAATTTACAGTTACTTGAAATTCTTTTCTCGTATTTTAACACTCTATGTCGTGGAAAATCATTAACTTTGCACTTGTGCAAAATGTACGAAAGAGAGGCCTGTTTCCTTAGATGATGTCAGCTGGGAAGCCCCAAATCATCAAAAATCAGAAGTGAGACCGACCCTTGTATAATAAAAGCTTAAGTAGCACGCTATCAATACTATAAGGATAGTGCATCGGCAAGTAGCCTATTGGTGACAACTGGTGCCATTTGGTGTAAAATATTGAAAAGTCGCTCGTTATCGGGCGGCTTTTTTCGTATCCATACTGCAATATAACCGCTTTTCACTCCTTTTTACCTGTGTTTTTGTACCCGATTTGTAGCAAGTCGGTCAATCCCGTCAGGCGTGTCGCAAGGTCGTGGATGATGTTTACGTAGGTTTACGTCAGTTTACGCCCATGAACACTTTTGGCGAAATAAAAGGAGAAATAAACACTAACACAGGATAAAAATGAGTAGCAACATTGAAATCAAAAAGAAATGCCGTTGGTGTGGAGCTGAGTTCATTGCTCGCAAGACAACAACGGAGTATTGCAGCCACCGATGCTCGGGACTCGCATACAAGGAAAGAAAGCGTCAGGAGAAACTGGATTCATACCAACGAGAATATGAATACCAGCAATCAGGATAGAAAGAGGTCGCTAAACAAGAGTTCTTGACTCCAACACAAGCAGCTACCCTATTAGGAGTATGCCACGTCACAATCTATAATTATATAAACCGTGGAGTAATCAAGGTTTGGAAACTGAAACGCAAGACACTCATTCGTCGAGCCGATGTAGATTCACTATTTTCAGTTCTTGATATTCAGAGTACACAGGTCAAGAATCCATCAGCTCCAATCACTGATTTCTACACCTCCAAGGAGATTCAAGAGAAATATGGTGTGTCAAACTCCGGGATGTATAAGATTGCGGAACGTGAGGGCTGGCCGAAAACTCAGAGCCGAGGAAAGACGCTCTGGAGCCGCAACCATGTTGACCGCTACTTTGCCAATCAGCAGCCGAAGGAGGAAATCAACGAGTGGTACACCGCGGCTGATATTCAAGCCGCCTATGGAATGACACTATCGGCAATCTATACTCTCGTATCAAAAGAGGGTATTCCGAAGAAAAAGCAAGGCAACTATGTGATGTATTCCAAGTATCATTTCGATTTGGCAAAGGGTGCGACCGTCCCAAAGGCACCGGAGTATTACACCTATCCAGAGGCGATGGAGAAGTATGGACTGACCCGCAACCAACTCCACCACTATCTGAAATACCACAACATCACTCGTGTGAAGAAAGGAAAATACACTCTCATACTCTGCTCGGAACTTGATTCTCTCCTCGGTTCTCCGGAGATTTAATCTCCAGAGAGACTTTGGAGAAGCCCTGGGACTGCTGGAGAACTCATTGTTCTCTCATGCTTCTCCCGCTACTTTTGTATCTGATTTTCAAACCCTCAAACCCCATAAAGCAATGACAAACACCTGCACCAAAGTGTTCCTCCGTCGTCGCCCGTATGCCGGAGGTAAGGTATCGCTCTATCTCGATTATTATCCCGCGATACGCAATCCCCACACAAACAAGATGACCCGCCGCGAAACTCTCGGCATAGTCATCTTTGCCGAACCGGCCAACGAGATGCAACGCCGTTTCAATCAGGAAATGGAGGAGAAAGCCGAGGCAATCCGTTGCATCCGTTATCAGAGCCTCGTAAACGAATAGTTCGGATTCCTTGACAAGACTAAACTGAAAATGGACTTCCTCACCTACTTCGAGAAGAAGGCGAAAAGCAAGTATGACAAATGGATGAGCGTCTATCTCCATTTCAAAAAATTCTGCGGTGGCCGATGCACATTCGGCGATATTACTACGGAACTGTGCGAAGAATTCCGGGAGTATCTTCTCTATGCACATAATCTGCGCCACCCTGACAAAAAGATGCCATTATCCAACAACTCTGCGTCAGGCTATTGGTCAACATTCCGCTGTCTGCTAAAAATGGCATATAAGGAAAAATATATCACCGAGAACGTCAACGACTTTCTTGAAGGCATCAAATGGCAGGAGGTAAAGAAGGAGTATCTGACGCTCGACGAGATGAAAATCCTTGATGCTACCGAGTGTGAGGTGCCTATCCTCAAACAAGCATCTATGTTCGGGCTGTTTACCGGACTACGACTTAGCGACCTGTTGCAGCTCCGATGGGATAATATTGAGCGAAGTCCTGACGGTGGCCACTGCATACGCCTATGCACTGAAAAGACAGAGACAGAAGCGACATTACCGGTAAGTGAAGAGGCTCTGAAATATTGTGGGGAGCGTGGTGAAGGACTTATCTTCAAAGGCTTCCGCCGCTCAATGGCACAACAGCCATTCAAGAAATGGGTAAAGGCAGCCGGAATCGAGAAAAAACTGTCGTTCCATTGTCTTCGTCACTCGTTTGCCACACTCCTTATCTCGTTGGGCATCGACGTATACGTGGTATCAAAGATGTTAACCCATCGTAGCATAAGAACTACTCAAATTTACAGTTGTGCGTTGTGGGTGTAACTATTTCTTTGTATCTTTGCAGTGCGGTTGCGAGAGTGGCAATTCCGCTATCTGTTGTCGACCGCCACAAGGATTATGGATAAAAAGAAACGAGCCATAGGTTATATCCGTGTTTCAACGACAGCGCAGGATGCAGCACGTCAGGAGATGCAGATTACCGAGTATTGCAGGGATAATGGCTTTGAACTGCTTAAAGTTCTCAAAGACGAGGGCATAAGTGGTGCTACAAAGAACAGACCGAGCTATATTGAGTTGCTTATGCTGACGAGTGAAGATGCAGATATTGTCGTTGTAAGCGAGTTGAGCCGTCTTTCACGTGAGGATGAGATTTTGTCTGTAATGACTGATGTGAATAGTCTGTTAAAGAACGGTTTGGACGTGTTATTCATCGACACCAAAGAGCATTACGAGGGTGGTAAGGTGTTGGAGCTTGTGGATATATTGCGTATTGCCATAGCCGCAGAATATGCGAAAGCTGAGCGGAAGAAAATTACTGACCGCATGAGAAGTGGCAAAGTGCGCTGTTTTCTGCAATCGGAGGAGTTGATGTGCAAAGGTAGTGTTGTGCCTTTCGGGTATTCGGCAGTACCCAATCCGAACTTTATAAAAGGGAAAACGCCAAAGTCCATATTGGTGCGTGATGAGAACGCTCCGATTGTTCAGGAGATATTTAAGATGTGTATTGACGGTTTGACCGCAAAGGAAATTAAGCAAGAGATGATTTCACGCGGAATAAAGACTGTCAAGGGCAACGATTTCTTTTCAGAAAATATCTACCGTATTCTGCATAATCCCTGCTACAAAGGACTGTGGCGGATTCTCCCCAACCGTGACGGCAAGAACAAGACGGAGCCGTCAGGGCGGCGTGAGCCGATAGAGCGCAAAGGGGATGCGTTGGTATCAGAAGATGTTTGGGATAAGGTACAAGCGATTCTCAATCAGAATAGGATTGTGGATGTGCCGAACAATGGCGTGAACTACAACGCCCTACGGTATATTTTGAAATGTCCGTGTGGAAAGAACATGTATATAGTCAGGCAGACGGGTACGGGATTGCGGTATTATCGCTGTGCCGTCAAAAAGAACAAGTACGATGAAACCATCTGCGCCAATGGTGGGGTAAATGCCGATATTGCCTTAAAAACGATATGGGTCATCGTCAAGACTGCTATTGCCAAAGACGAGTTCGCAGAAATGAGCAACGAGAAAATCTCAAAGATAATCAAAGAGATAGACAATCTCACAAGTAAAATCCAATCGCTCAATGCCGACATTACCACAGCTAAATCAGATCAGACATCCATTTTGGAGAGTATCAGGATTTTGACCAATCCGACACTGCTTCTTCATCAGCAACAGCAATATGAGAGCAAGGAGAAGTTCATTTCAGGCGCAGAGGATGAGATTGAACGGCTCAAAGCAGAACGACATCAGAAAGAGGTCGCAAAAGCGGAATTAACTAATGATGTTGCCATTGAAACGCTTGACAGCCTTTCGGTTGAAGATAAGGCACGATTATTCAAAAAGTACCTTGACCGTGTTGTGTATTATTCGGAAACGCAGAAGCGAGGTACGTTTGTTGTTGATTTCAAGAACGGCACAAGAAAGATTGTCTGCATCCATATCAAGGCAAAAGCGGCTGAGATTGTTGAACTGCCGTCCTCGTTTCAATTTGATGAGCAGAATCGGACAATATTAGCGCCGATTCATCATTATTCATCGGGCAACAAGTTTGAGTTACCAACGATAAAGGACAGCCCCCACTCGTCTAAAGAGGTTATGGATATGCTGATTGACCAAGAGGAGTATCGGATTGACGGCATAGCCAATAAGCCTTACTTTGAATGATTGGAGATAAAGTTAATCGCGTTTCTCGTAAGAATAATTCCGCTTCAACCTCCTGATAAGCATTCGGGTCAGTTTGTCTCCGTCCAAATTCTTTTTCACTTTGACCTGCGTAAAGCATAGAAGATGTTGGATTAGGTCAATCAGTATATTCCCTTTTGTTGGCTCTGGAATTTTTATGCTACGGACGGAATTGGCACCTATATTCACTTGTTCAGGGGTGCACATTTTTACAAGCGACACAAGTTCGTCTAAATCGAAGTCCATTATAGGCTCAATCGTGACATAGGTCTTAATTCCTCGTTCAGCAATCATAGACATGGCTTCGGCTCTTTCCTTTGGGGTTGGTGCGTTGTTCATTGTCTCAGAGTAATGCCGATTTGTTTCTATTGTTGTACAAGCCACGGCTTGACCACTCTTGAACAGTGGATGGTCTGTGAAGCCCAATATCCTTGCCGGATTCTTAGTTTGCAGGAGGAAGCGAGTTTTAATGCCATTTTGATGCGAAGTGGCTTCAACGCAAAAATCAAGGATTGCAGTTATCCATTCAGACGGAACGTCAGAAGCGAAAACATCTGTACTGCTTCCAATGAATATGAACTGATTTTCACTGAATATGCCGTTTAATTCCGATTCGTCCAAATGAATAGGCTGTGGATTAGGCACAATGGTTTTCATGTAGCAATATGCACAATCGTGGTAGCACCGACCCTTAATCGGATTCCAAGTATGAGTTACGAACTCGTACATATTGCCTTTGCTCTTATTAAGTTTCATGGTGCAAAGGTAGCGATTTTCAAGGGAATATGCCCTATAATCTAAATGCAAACACGGCACAACGGAGAGTGCCGAAGTGCCGTGCTGATGAGTGGTTGATGCCTAATGCTACTTTACTCGCGTCAAAGTAAAGTTGCCGTAACGGTTGTCGGTAAGGGTCATTTTGTCTCCCTTGATATAGCCTTTCACGTTCCAATCGTCATATTCGACAGAGAACGCTCCCGTAGTCTCGCTATAAAGGTATTGGCAACGCGCTTGGTCGTAAATTGTAGTGCTGTTGGGTTCATAGACCGTGATAACGCACGTTGTGGCACTCTCAACCTTGACCTCGGTAGGATAGTTGGTGTTGTCGTTAACGCCTTTCCACACAGAACCGATAAGGTCATTCGGCAATTTGGGTTCGTCATCGTCATCGCCACATGAAGCGAAGCCGACACATGTCAGCACTGCGATGAGTGCAAACGCAAGAAATTTCAGTTTCTTTGTCATTTTGAATTGTTGTTAATTGATTGATTATAAGATAGCCGAAGCTAATTTGACTACTGGTTGTTGGATTCTTTTGTCGTGAAAGAATAGACATCACCGTACATTATCTTGTATTCAGTGACATCATTTCCTACGGAGGAAGTTGCCTGACGAACAATGCGATAATAGTAGGTTGTAGCTGGCTGGAGATTCTCGATATAAAATCCTTGTTGGTATTGTACGTCATCATAGACATATGAGCCATCAATTGGTGGGTTCGTCCAAAGACGCATCAGCCCCAAGTTTTCCACATCGTCCATTATTGCTTGGTTGACTGACCAAACTATGCCGTCAGCCTGAGAAATGGTTTCTACAATAGCTGTGGTTGCTGTGGTTGTCACTTTGATTCCACGTAGAGAATCCCAATAAACGTACTTGTATTCAGGTGCATCATTGTCATCGCTACATGATGCGAAGGGAAGCATTATTGCCATGAGCAAGAATGCAATCGGTTTGATTTTCATTTCTTTGAATGTATTGATGTTTTAGAAATAGACTTTTACTTTATCCCGCATAGTGGCACCGACTGTACCGTCTTTAATCCAATTCCAGTTGCTATAAGCATCGCTATATGTTATCAGTTTGCCAGATTCATCGTAGTACTGTATATGGCGAATCCTCGATTGCGTCCACGAACTATTGTATTGCTGAATATAGACTATCTTCTTAGCACCGTTGGATTGCACCGCGGTATAGTTGGTTATATAGGCAACTTCGTATAGATTGCCTCCATGTTCGTCTTTTACGATTCTAAAGCATGAAGTGTCAGCGTAAGTCTTTTCGGCAGGAGAATCATAGACCAAGACGCTACCCTCCATATAAATAAACGGAAATAAAAGCATGAATAAACTCGCTAATAATCGGCTCATTATAGCATATGTGTTTCTCATCCTCCATTGAAACGGCTGTATTAAAACGACAAAAGCGTGAGGACTGTTTCTTGCTTATCCAACTATCAGGCTTCTCGCATTGCCTATGGGACGGATAAGCAACAGTCGCCCACGCTTGGAGGATATATAGAATCCGACTTTGCGGATAGTATATAGCCGAAGCGTGAGCGTTGTTGCCACCCTCGTTGTCCCTTAGAATTTTGCGAGAATTCGATAGTTAACGATGAGTTTCAAAAACGCTCTTGTATAATATGTCTGACCTCCTTTCGGAAATCAAGTGCAAAATTACTAAAAAGCGTTGGATTTTCTATGATAATGGTCTGACAAATTGTGCTGTGTATGCTCTACAACACGTTTTTATAGTCTGCCCTCGTCATTATAGGAGTAGTAGCTGTCGTATGGCGTAACGATGATATGGTCAAGCAAGCGAATATCCATAAGTTCACATGCTGATTTGATTTTGCGTGTCAGGCTGTCGTCTTGTCCGCTTGGGCGTGCGTTGCCGGACGGATGATTATGGGCGATGACTATCGCAGTGGCGTTGCTGACTAATGCTGTCTGCATTACCACCCTGACATCTACGATTGTAGAAGTCAGACCGCCCTCTGAAATGGTGGTGTAGCCAATGAGTTTGTTTGCCTGATTCAGCATCAGAACCTTGAAAGTTTCCTTATAGCCTATGGTTTCTTCATCGAAGATTCGCTTTATAAGAAGTTGATGAATCTCTTTTGAGGAACAGAGGGTTTCTGTGAGAGGTTGCGGTTTGTATTTGAGTTGGATTTCTGAAACGATGCAATCTGTTTTCATGTCCGAAATTTTGACTGTTTATAATTGATTATTAAGGGTCTTGGGAAAGAAAATCGGACACTCCCCACTGATTGAGGAATGCCCGATTATTCAGGGAATCAATAAGCACTTAGCCCAAGAACCAAGCGTATTTATCATCTCCATGCAGAGCGTTGCAGATGCCGACCGACACTTCGGTAGCGTTGACGGCTCTTTGCAGATAGCTGTCGATGTAACTGCTCTTGTTGGCTTCCGTCAAAAGGTTGTGGAAGTCGAACATGGAGATTGTGTTGTCCTTGACACCGAAGTTCGGATCTGCGTAGAAGTCACGGCAGACATTGTTTATCTGACTGTCGGTTATCAGGAGTTTAGGCACGTTGCGCTGATAGCGGTTTGGCAGAGCCTGATAGAGCCTCATGCGTCCGACAATCTGTGCAAACTGCGTTTCTGTCAGGCGAGTTTGCGAAAGCGTCTGCAAGAGGTGGATGTCTTGTGCCGGACGGAACGTATAGAACAAGTCAAGCACTTGCTTGTAGAGGTCGTGAAGCGACATCACCTCAAACTGAATCTTTGCACCCTGACCTGTCAGCACCTGATTAGAGCAGACGTTCATTCGCCAACCGATAAAGACAGAGAATTTCTCTGCGCCACGATTGGCACGATAGAGGTTCAGGTCGTTGTAGTTTCTTACGCCTCCTATGCAAAGCTCAAGGCGTTGACCGTCTATCGTTTCGTGGATAGAGGGAATGGTGAAAGCGAAAGCAAGTCGCTGATAGAACTGTGTCTTTTCGGATTCAAGCAGTTCTGATGCACGTTTGCCAAGTGCGGAGGGTATGCGCCCGCGGACGATGTGCGACACACGAATTTCAGGACGGTTGATGAGTTCTCCGCTGAACACGTTGCAAGCGGCATCATGCACGGTGTTGATGAAGTCCTGATGCGAGATTGTCAGCTCCTGATTCGCCCATGTGGGAACGACACAGTTCACTGTCAGTTCCTCGATTGAGATAGCCGATGTGTTGGCTTCAAGAAACGTTACGGAGGGAACGGTTGGGTTGATGTCCTCAAACTGAACATCTTCTGCGATGTTGTTGAGTTCAGATGCGGTTGTGGTGGCGGTAGCCAATGCGATTGCGTTTGTAGTCATTGTGGTAAGTGTTATTGATTACGAGGATAGCAACTATTACTATCAGAGTATTATCGCCGGATATATAATTGGATAGGTTAATTTCTTTTCCACCACGTTTTCAGGTCTGCCTTTCTTTTTTCTTTCCGGCATGGAGAGGGGGAGGTTAAATAGAGGTCAACACGCATTTAAGCGACTGTCCGAATTTTTCAGGAGGTGTATTTCTATCGGCTGTGGGAGATTTTGCAGTGTACACCTTTTGCTGTCGCTATTTCAGCATTTATAGGCAGTCATAAATTGGCGCGTTTTGACCTGACGTATTTTATATTTGGATTTTTGCCGGATTCACGGTCGTATTGCAGACCGCTATATATCTCGATTAGAATTGGATTATTTATTGGAGTTGCAAATGGCGTTTTTGTCATTTGTGGAGTAGTGCCGTTTCTTATGTATGTCCCGGAATAGAAAAATCAGACTTCAACGCTATGCGAAGTAGCGTTTCCTATGGATGTGCGATATTTATTTGGAAGCCAGCGGAAAGTTGACTAAATTTGCATATCAGTGATTCGGAATCAAATCTCCTACACCTCTTTGAATCCGCATTGCTTATCATATATCCAACTCATGTTTGACATCGGAATAAAGCCGGAATTTCGCCGTTTCGGTTTTATTTTGGTCGAGAATGTCCAAAATTTCTTCCTGAGTTCCTAAAATAATCAGATTTTTCACGTTAAAACGTGGACACAGACAAACAAGATGTGACTTCTAAAAAATTCAAACGATGTAAAGACATGAACAAAACACCAATCGAAGTGCCGAAAGGCATTGAGTATCTGAGCCAAATTGAAGATTTTGAGCTTCCCAACGGCATTCTTAATAAGGGGATTCCGAATTGTGGAGCGACAACACTTGCTCTTGAAGATAGACACAAGACAATAATATGCAGTCCGAGAAACAATCTGCTGATAAACAAGCACGAACAATATCCTGACACGCTCCTTGTTATTGACCGCTTCCGTGAAGATGCCATAAGAGAATATATCGCCACTGCCGACTGCCCCAAAATATTGGTGTCGTATGATTCACTTCCGAAAGTCGCAAGGTGCATCGCAGAGCCGTCCGAGTGGCGAGTTGTGGCAGACGAGTTTCAATATCTGCTGTCAGACGGCACTTTTAAGTCAGAGGTGGAGATGCGGCTGTTGGCGCAGTTGCAATCATTTGACTATGTTACCTACCTCTCGGCAACGCCTATCATTGACACGTATCTTGAACAGATAGACGAGTTCAAGGATATTCCGTATTATGTAATGCATTGGCAAGACGTGGAGAAAGTCAAGGTGATAAGGTTACGGTCAAAACGACCGATAGATTCAGCCATAGAGATAATCAACTCCTTTAAGAGAGGTGCTTTCCCACGGATTAAGGATAATGGAAAAGTGCTGTTGTCAAAGGAGTGCGTAATATTCCTTAACAGCGTGGACAATATAGTGAAGCTGATAGACCACACCAAACTAAACCCTGATGAAGTGAATATAATCGTTGGAAATTCCAGCGACAACGACACGAAGATAGCGAAATTGGACGGCGGTTTTGAACGAGGACGTATTCCATTAAAGGGAGAGCCACACAAAATGTTCACGTTCTGCACGTCCACGGCATTTGCAGGATGCGACTTCTATTCCACCAACGCCACCACGTTTGTTATAAGCGACAACAAGAGGGTCAACACTACAATAGACATAGCCACTGACCTTGTGCAGATAGCCGGACGGCAGAGATTGGCAGAGAATCCGTTTCGCAGGTATCTGCTGTTTATTTATAATGTAGGGGCTTGCGAGAAATCGAAAGAGGAATTTGAACGTGAATTGGCAGAGAAAAAGCAGTTGACAGAAGCAGAGATAGAGAGCAACAACGCTTCAAGTGGCACGTTGCGTCAAAAACGAATCAGAGACACTACGCGGTTGCAGAAGATGCTGAAATTCGATGAATCGTTCACTATGTACGATGAAGCTACAGACAGATTCATCTTCAATCAAATAGCGTATCTTGGAGAAAGATATGCGTTTGATTTGCAGAAGTATAACTATGAAAACGGTATCGTGGTGCGTAATCAGTTGCAGGAAAACAATTTTGACATATCAGGCAATCAACGGTATCTGGAGTATGAGGAACAGTTGGCACACGTGATGCAGGATGAGCCGTTTGCAGAACGCATGAAACGCTACTGCGACTACAAGTCTAATCGTGCGAAGTTTGACCTCGCGGCACAAACGTTGGCGCAAAAATATCCTGAATTATCAATGTATTTTGAGGAATTGGGCGAGATGAGGATTAAGGCTCTTGGCTACAAAGAGAAAAGCATCAGAGAGGAAATCAAACTCCGTCGCAATCAAGAACGTCTGATAGCGGAGATGCAGGCTCGTTTTCCGGTCGGAGATAGACTGTATTCCTCCGCAGAGATGAGAGCCACGATGAATGTGGTGTTTGAGAAATTCGGACATGGCAAGAAAGGCAAGATAACCGACCTTGAAACACTCTACAAAGTGCAGACCAAAAGGGAAAAGCCAACGCTTGCCAACGGTGTCCGTACCCCACTTTACAGAGTAATCGCCCACCTCAAATAAGCCGACATCAGGTATAGACTGCGCTTCAAATGTTAAAATATAGTTAAAGTTACACCCTTGACGCACGATTGTACGCCGATGTCGTAAGCGAGAAAAAACGCGAGGCATCCAACGCCATCTCTCTGAAATAATAATAAGATAGACCGAGATAATTGCCTCATCAGCATTGTCTCGGTCTATAATTATATTGCTATTATAGTGTCTAATCGATTGACTTAAACATAGCCTCTACAGATGATGTATCAATGGGAGGTTTAGTCCTCAATTTTCCACTAATAGCGTCCTCAAGAGCGGCCTTTGTTATCTCATTAGGCTCATTATAAGCAGCTTCAAACAATATGCTCTCAACCAAATTGTCAAGGCTACAATGCTCTTGTTTAGCCATATCTTTAAGACGTTCTATGAGATCTACTCTCAGAGAGAACGTAATTATTTTCTTTTGAGCTGATGTCGCCATTATGTTATTTTTGAGTGCAAAGGTACAACGAATCAAGCATATCTACAACCAACAATGCTGATTCAATTTTCAGAGAATGAACAATCGAAACAATCGAAAGTATTACCGTGTTTTAACCTTGTTTGCATAACTCATCATTTTTAAGGCTATACGATTAAACAATTACGCGAATGAAAGACCTATTCAAAGGCCATCATCCATGGTTGCTTGTGCTGGTGATTGCTGTTGATATTTTTTCAGCACTGACCATCCGCCACTCTATTTTATCAAAAGGAGAATCAGAGTTCAATGCTAACGTTTTCTTTTTAATTGTCATTGTCGCCGGACTTGCACCATATGCTTTGCTCGTCGAATTTCTTTCAGGCAAAGATATGCCGCTAATCGGCGAAACAGAAGAAAAGGAAGCGAAGATTGCACAGCAGATTCCTGTATCGCAACCGGTTATTGACATCAATTCATCCACTCCACAGGCCAAAGAAAGGCCCTTATCTCGTGGTGATTTTGAGGATATGATGCTTAATGTTGTAACTAAATTGCGGCAAGAAACGGCAATCCCGCCGGAAGCATCATTAAAGAAACATGATGAGACCGGAGTCGTATCCTTCAACATAAATGACATGAAGGAATCAGCCGCATCTCTGGTACAGTCGCAGGAAGACGCCAAATATCGGTTTGCCTGCGAATACACCGCCGAGAAACTAGGTCCATATGTCAAACCTTGTGATTTGGAAAAGCTGTTTTTCCGTTTGGGATTGTTTCAAAGAGCATCGTCTCCAAACTGGGATTCACGTACTCCGGAGGAAATCGAGGCTAATATACCGGCTGCAAAAATCGAGGTCGCATCACCGATAGAGAAGTGGGCATTATTGCATTTTGGCTGGAACATGGGAAGACTATTTGGCAAACCTAATAATTTTATTAACCATTTTTTAAAGACCACGTTCCATTACCACCTTGATGGTCTTTCAGATAATCAACTACCAAAGAAGCTCAAGCAAAATCCTCTTCAAGGCGTAATCAAAATTGAGGAACGTTTTGACAAAGGTCTAACAATAGCGGATTATAATATCGAGGAGGATACAACCACTTCCGCAAATACAGAAGCATCAAATATTGAGCCTGCCACTGAAAAGGTCGTTAAGGAAACAATCCCTAAAACGGCTGCTCCCATATCTTATAAACCCGATCCACCAATCTCTACCGAAGAAAAATCGAAATATGCCGAATCAGAGGAAGCCCAAGAACCAGCAGATGAAGAACGCGACGATTACGATGATCTTAACGACTACGATGAGGATAGAGATATGGATAATGACAACGATGAGCCTATGAATGACGAAGAGTGGGCAGAGTTCGTTCAACGCTCTATGGAACGTGGTAAGGATTCAAGAAATCTCGACTGTGGCGACCTTATTACCGGATAAAACTTCAATCTCCTATTGGAGAATCATATATCTCCAGTAGGAGAGGCTTTGGAGACGTTTTGGAGAACGTTTTGAGAGGGATTAGACCTCATTGTTCTCTGTTTTTTCTCCTTATACATTTGCAACCGAAATCTTAGCCCGGACGTGCCGCGTTGGCATGACGGTTTCCTAAGGTTTCGGTTGCATCATGTTCACAACACCCGTGACTTTCGACAGACTGCCCGAAGCGGTTGTCTATCTCATCGAGCGAGTCTCAGCCTTGCAAGATGAGCTACGGGAGCTGCGCAACGCGCTTGCTCCACCATCAAAAGACAGATCTCCTTTCATCACCACAAAGGAGGCCTGTCAACTACTCGGAGAGTGCAAGAACACTCTCTATGAAAAGGCTCGCGCCGGAATCATACCGGCATACAAGAATCCCGGCGGCAAGTCGTGGAGGTTCATTAAGAGCGAGCTTCTCGAATACATGGCATCCGGCAAGCCTAAATCTCAGCAGGAGAAGTATGATGAAATGGTTGCCGAGATGAACAAAGGTCTGCGCCCAGGCGGACGAAACTGTTTGAGCCGTTAGCCTATGAGCGATAAGATTACTCCTCAGCTCGTGCTCGACAAGGCCATTGACCATTGCACCGCAATCACAGGCGGCGGTTTTCCCATTAGCCTCTATCCCTCCAAAATACAACATATCATCAGGGAGGTGAACGACTGCTATGGATTTCCTGTCGATTATGTGGCGGCGGCAATGCTGGTGGCGGTGTCGGTAGCGATAGGCAACACGCATCTCGCGCGGATGAAAGAAGGCTGGGACGAGAGCGCCATTCTATATATGGCTCTCATCTGTAAATTCTAACTGAAAAATGCGCCACAAGTAATAGCTTAAAAATGCGCCACCATAGAGGAATTTTCACCCGGGTATATTTCTTATAATTCTATATTTTATAAGAGAACAATGCCCACAAAAATGAAGACTATGGTTGAAAGAAATGAAGTGTTGCACCGCTACCGTGTGCAACAGCAGTCAAAACGACAGATTTCACGTGAGATGAGCATGAGCCGCCATACGGTTGACAAGATTGTCTGCGAGTATGAGCGTGAGTGTCTTGACGCGGAGGGCAACTGTGACATGGGTGCTCTGGAGCGTCTGGAGGGACGTAAGCCTGCGTTCAGGACTCCTGCAAGGCCCTACCGTGTTGTCAGCGGACCGATGCTCGAACTGCTCAGACAGTGTCTGGAACAAAACAAAGTGCGCAGGGCCACAGGTCAGCGCAAGCTCCAGTGGAACTGTCGCAACATGCACTCGCTTCTGCTGTCCAAGGGATACTCGGTCAGTTATCCGAGCGTCTGCGTCCACGTGCGGCGTCTGAAGGCCGGAGCACAGGCGGATGCGGCCATGCATAAAGAGGTATATATCCACCGAGGGTGTTGCAGAACTCCTCTGATTAAAGCCTCTGAGAATTGAATATTTTAGAATAATCTGGAATTTTTCGAGATTAGTTCGTATATTCGATTCTCAGGAAGTTGAAAACCGGGCATACACTAAAAAAACAGCGAAAATCGG
>NZ_CAJTCF010000053.1:0-28024 GCF_910574735.1 Duncaniella muricolitica
GCATAGACTGAATATCAAAACGGAGAGCCGGATACGCTGGAAGGTGTACGTCCGGTTCGGAGGCGAGTATTTGGAAACCGGTCATGATTATATGACACGGCGCCGGGTGCTTAGCCTACATTACAAAAGTCCTGATTTAACGATGATTGCATACAATCACATGTTGAACAACATGGATAAATATGGCCAATACCCGCCTCGGTTCTGCTTCATCAACTTCGATGACCCTGAACACTCTCACCGCTGCAATCCTATTCATCCCGATTTCATGACGGATATTGCCGACGCTTACGAGTCGGCATATACCATCATGATGAACTTGAACCGCACGTGGCTGCAAAAGCAGGGAGACTTCTTCGTCGAGTCGCCAATCGTCCTGTTCGCCGCTATCATCTGGTATTTGAAGCGATTTGAGAATGGTAAATATTGCACGTTCCCTCATGCGATAGAATTTCTTTGCCGGCCATACGAACAGATATTCCCGATTCTGACAAGCTATCCGGAACTGGAAAACTATCTTTCGCCATTCATCGACGCATGGCAGGGCAACGCGCAGGAACAGCTTCAGGGACAGATAGCATCGGCAAAGATTCCTCTTACCCGCATGATTTCGCCGCAGTTATACTGGATTATGACCGGGGATGATTTCACTCTCGACATCAACGATCCGAAAGAGCCGAAGATACTGTGTGTCGGCAATAATCCCGACCGTCAGAATATTTACGGGGCGGCTCTCGGTCTGTATAACAGCCGAATTGTCAAACTCATCAACAAGAAGGGAATGTTGAAGTCTGGAGTGATAATTGACGAATTACCAACTATTTACTTCAAGGGACTCGACAATCTCATAGCAACGGCACGAAGCAATAAGGTTGCCGTCTGCCTCGGCTTTCAAGATTTCTCACAGCTCAAACGCGACTATGGCGACAAGGAGGCGGCGGTGGTGATGAATACTGTCGGAAACATCTTCTCCGGACAGGTCGTTGGCGAAACCGCCAAGACACTTTCCGAAAGGTTCGGCAAGGTGTTGCAGAAGCGTCAGTCCATGAGCATCAACCGCAATGATGTGAGCCACTCGTTCAACACCCAGATGGACAGTCTGATTCCGCAGAGCAAAATCTCGACACTGACACAGGGTATGTTTGTAGGCTCCGTGTCCGATAATATCGACCAGCGTATTGACCAGAAAATCTTTCATGCCGAGATAGTGGTGGACTCCGAGAAAGTCAAGGCGGATGAAGCAAGATACCGGCCGATTCCGATTCTTACAGACTTCAAGGATGACACAGAGGACAAATCAAAAATGAAATTTGTGATTCAGAAGAATTACGAGCAGGTTAAGAAAGATGTCCGCGACCTTGTAGAACGAGAAATAGAACGCATCAAGGAAGATCCGGTTCTATGTAGATTGCTCCCCAAAGGTATATAAACAGCAATCCCGACTCATTCAGTTACTGAATGGGCCGGGATTATCATTTCATTGCGCTTTCACATAGTGATTTATGCGCTCAGGCTTTCATATTCTTCATATTGGTCGTATTCATCGAAGTCGTCATATTCGTCGAAATCATCTTCGATATATTCGATGTCGTCCTCCTCGTCATCCGGGTCGAAACCCTCGTAGTGACCGGTGGAGGTGATTGATTTGAACACTTCATCTTCGGGGCTGTCTGTGGTGACAGCGTCTGCGAAGATTCTTACGAGTTCTTCCTGCGGAATCTCTTCATTGAAGCATCCGTCTTCTTTCAGAGCGTGATACAGTTCGGCAAACTGTGCTCTGTTAAATTGTATAGATTCTTTCATACTGGGAATTTCGGATTTAGTGGATGGACATCAGGCTCTATCGTCTTCATTGTCAAGTCTGCGCTGCACGTCTTCTTCGACGCCCTTTTTGAGGCCGTCAAGAAATTCCGTAACGCTCTTGCTTGAATCCTTTGATTTGAGCGATGATATTATGTTGTTGACGTAGTGGACTGTTACATCGAGGTTGAGTGCTGCCGCCATGTTGCGTACCAGCTCTGAGAACGAATCATCGTCCATGATGCAGCCGCCTACCTTTATGGCATGGCACAGGTGGGCGAAGTGTGATTTGGGTTTGCGCCAGCGGAGGGTGCTTTTGATGTCCGGCACACCGGTTTCAGGGGTGAATCCGGTCATGGCAGAGAGCGACTGGAGCTTTCGCGACACATAACTGTGTGCGGTATTGAAGGCTGATGCCAACGCCTCGTTGACCTGATTGAGCATCATACGGCTCTTGATTTCCGATAACTGGATGTCGGCGATAGTAAGCAGTTCCAGCGCGTAGTTGTGCATGGGTGAGCCTGTTGCTGTGACCTCATGGATGGTTATGATGAGGTCTGTGAGTTGTGCAGGAAGCTCTGCTGAGAAAAGGCCCTGACGCAGATTCTTAAATACTTCAAGATTTGTCAGGTGGAACAGATCCAAACGTCTTGTTTCCATAAACAAATAGTTTTTTGTGGTTTCGAGGCATTCAACCGTGAATGCAGAATCATAACAAGCTGAATAGTCAATTTTGTTCGTTGTCGTCTATTAGTCAATGCGTTGAATTGCTGTGTTTTATGTAGTTGAGTGTATTCAGAATGTATTTTGAACTGTCTTTCTACATTCAAAAATGTCTAAAGTGTTTTCAACCAAAAGAACTTTATCTGCTGATAGAATGTTTCTTAATGTGTATTTGAGATTTCAAGACTTCATTTTCTCCCCCAAAATTGGATATATCGAAGAAAAAATGAAAAAACGACCGAAAAAGATGCCTTTATCCGAATGGAAGGTGCTCCTTTTTGCCTCAAAGGATGCGCCACTCGCGCTGCTGCTGGACTCAATCCCGGCAATGAGGTCACGTGTTACCATAACCCATGACTTCAAAAAAGCAATAGCGGAGATTAACGGCGGCAACTATACTCACGTTATGTCTGATGTCACTCAACAAGACCCGGTCGCCAGAAGAATCATGACGTGGGTTCATATAAACCATTCCGAGATCGAAACCTGTTTTCTTGGAGTAAATGGTCATCCAAGTGGGGAGATTGATATATGGGAACTCTCTAACGGTAAGATTTTCACTCACTCAATAACTGGAGTGGACCCGCTGACCGAGCCGTTGAGTGTCCTGTATTCCGAAGAAACGCCTCTGAAATGGCTCAGTCATGCAAAATGTGAGTGTCTGCAAGTCCGTGAAAGGCTGAATCCCCGAAAGAATAATGTGGTTTTGATAATGGGTGCCGGAGGAACCGGTAAGGCAGTCCTCGCGCAGATTGCCCATTTCAGTAGCCCGCGATGCGAAGGGTTGTTTGTATTTGCCAACTGTAGCTCAGACAGTAATATCCCCAATGATACTGTATGGACGGTGGAGTGTGAGAACCGATTCCGGAAAAGCGTCAGGCACATGTTCGACCAAGCCGACAAGGGCACCTTATATATTCATGACATTGACAAACTCGATCGGGTTGCTCAAAAAATTATGTATGAGGAAATCAATAAAGTTGTGGATGCTCCTGTCGCTGACAAGAATCCCCGTCTTATAATCTGCGCCACAAACAAATACCTTGAACACGAGGTAGGCAACGGAGACTTCTCCGCTGAGTTATACGCGCTTATCAGCGACTTTATCATCAACGTTCCTTCTTTAAGCCAGTTTAAGGAGGAATTGCCGATGCTGGCAGACAATCTATTGAGGGCATATTGCCTTACGGCAAAAATTTCAGAACGGAAATTCACTAAAGATGCACTGGAGACTATTCGCGCCCATGTGTGGGATGAGAATCTTCGAGGTCTTTATCAAGCTCTCAAACAAAGTTATATGATGGCTGACTCCATGTATATCAAGCCCTCTCACATGAACCTTACGCCACATCTTGACAGGAATGACTCGCTGATTGACCAGAGCCATAGCATCAAAACAGCTTTGCTGAATAACAAAGGGGTTGTTATAAGAGCCGCAAAAGAGCTTGGCATATCAAGAAGCCATTTGTATAATCTCATGACGTTATTAGAAATCACGCATGGATTTGGCTTGCCCCCTCTAAAGAAAAAACAACGACTGGAAATGAAAAAGAATAAAAACTCCGGAGAAAATAAATAGAAATCGCCGAGACCACGACCGCGCCTGGCGGCAGCTTCGCCACCTCGACTTTTGCCGCCTCCATCTTATCAACGGCAATCGGCTCGTATCCGGCTCGCGTGAGCAGGCCCGACATAAGCCGACGGTCGGATTCGGAGGCTTCTACAATGAGAATCTTGTTCATTGTTAGATAATTTTTGAATTATTAAAATACACAGTCAGATACGTTCCATGAAAGAGCATGAAACGTATCTGATTTTTTGTAGTTATTTGTCAGAATATCACATAAGTCATGTGTTATTTGGTGCGGTTTACTATATGGACCGTTTTGCCATCCTTATCAAGCATATTCAGTCTGAGATTATTTTTATCGGCGGTTAGGACTGAAAATCCGGGAGAATCATTGCAGAAAACAGTGCCATCAATTTTTTGCGGAGTCCTCGTGAGGGAGCCGGATGTATTGACCACATAGTCGATTTTTGAATCTGGGCGGCGGATGTGCTGATAATTGTGAATATGACCGCAGATATACATATCTACATTGTGCTTACGTAGAATTGTATCGACTTTCTTCTGCATATCAGTTCGCTCAGATTCCGACTTATCGGTATAGGCATAGATGGGATGATGACCGACCACAACGATCCAGTCTTCCGTCGCCTCAGTCAAAGTCTTTTCGAGCCATTGCAACTGGGCTTCGGTATCCTGATTCACAGCATCGGGATATGTGTCGGTCTTTTTCCTGTATTTGTCAATCAAAGGAGTGGTGTCGAGAAATATCACCTTGACAGTTGTCCCGTCATCTTCAAAGGTCTTGGCGTAATATCTCGCAGGCATCTCCCAACGGCGGGATATGCCGGAATAGTCGATAACCGCCTGAGTGTTGCCGCGATATTCATGGTTGCCGCAGATAGGATACCAGTTCACCATAAGCTCCGGGTGGTCGTAGATAAGCTCATAGTTGGTCATCCACAAGGGGTCTGTCACACTCTCCACTCCGCCGTAGTGATGTGTGTCGCCAAGAGCAAGAATAGCATCGGGTCCTATTTGTTCTGCAATTCTGCCCATCGTCGCGGCAACAGGCTTCTGGTCATAGTGACCATTACGTCCGAGGTCTGACACTACCATAAGGTTCACATCGCCTTTGGCGATTTCAGTCTGGGCAATGGCTCCAAAAGAGGGGATGAGAGCCAAAGCCGCGATAAGTAATTTACGAATCATTGTTTTGTATTTTTAGAATGTTACTTTTACACCGCCGTTGAATTTCACTCCGTAATATTCCTGTTGCATCGTGTAGTCCTTGCTGCCTTGGTAATAGCGCAGAGGCTGGTTGAGAAGGTTGTTGCAGTCGGCATATACGGTTATTTTTGTTTTGCGCCCGAATGTGTAGCTGACGTTCAGGTCCAGATATTTCACGGCATCATAGTATCGGTCGTAGAATGAACTTGCGCCCATTTCGTCGATAAATGCCGAGGCATAGTTGAATGAGGCTCTTGCGGAGAAACCGCACTTGTCGAAATATAGCGAGAGATTAGCGGTATGTTCAGGGGAACCCGGCAGACTTAGACCTTTTTCGTTTTCACGACCCTCGAAATTGAAATCGGTGATGCGTGAACGTGTATAGGTATATGTTGCATAAAGTCCGAGGCATTTCATCGCCGGTGTGATGAAACTGAAATCGCGTTGCCATGCAAGCTCAACACCGAATATATTGGCATTGCCGCCGTTCTTCGGTTGAGTGAATTTCGTCCATAAATTCCCTTCGTATTCCTTGTTGTAGGCCACCTCGTCGACAATAAAGCCCTCAATGCGTTTATAGAACAGACCGGCAGACACAAGTCCTATCGACTTCCAGTAATATTCGGCATTGAGGTCTATGTTGTGTGATGTGGTTGCCTTCAGACCGGGGTTGCCCACCGTTATCTCATTGTCGCCGCGGCTTATTTTCATTCCCGGGACGAGTGCCGAATATTTTGGACGGGATATTGACTGGTTGTAGCCCGCACGGAACAGGAAATCCTTATTTATCTCCCATTTCAGAAGAAGCGATGGGAGGAAGTTTATGTAGCTTGAAGTTGCCGGCGCGGTTTTCGACACCTCTCCGGTCTCGTCGTCATAGATTCTGCCGATGTAACGCAAGTCGGTGTTCTCCACTCTCAATCCTCCCATAAACTGAAGATTGTCCGCGAGCCGTGAGTCGATGCGCATGTAACCGGAAGTGACATTCTCTCGGGCGTGGTAATTGCCCGCAAGTTCCTCAGCCACCTGTTCGCTCTCAAACTGATTTTTATCATCAAGATTCAGAAAGCCGAGAAAATATTTGTCAATGAATGTTCCCGCCTTGTATTTAGCCGAAGGCATAAAACGGTCTGTAGTCATATCGACAGTATGGGAGAAAGCATCCTTGTCAAAGGCCTTCTCATCAATGGGAGTGTATTCGTAGAAGTCTATCTCTTTGTTCTTGAACTTGCTGACGAATTTGAAGCCGAATTTGAGCTTTGCCCTGTCGCTGAGTTTTGTCTTGAAATCAAGAGCTGCCTTGAAGTCCTTCTCGACAATATCTTCCTGCTGCTGTGTCAGTTCCTTGAGTGAGAAATCATCATTGAGTGTAATAGTGGAGCCTTCCTCCGGAGTGGCAAGCGGCTCCCGCGGATTCGACAGATCAATACTGAACTTCTGTTTTTTCAGACGATAATCGATATAGCGCTCGTTAGGCCTTTCCTCGGAGGCTCTCGCATATCCTAATTTCCAGTCAATACCGAAAATGCCGAGACGGTTCTCGCCTCCGAGAGTGAAGTCCATGGTGCGTTGGCGTTCCAGACGGGCGTTGCGGTTGTCGGGCGTGCCACCTTTGGTCTGCACCCTGACATCGGCTTTCCCCTCCGGGGTCATGTCTTTCAGCGTCGTGCGATAGCGGTTTTCCCAGTCGTTGCGGTTGTTGAAGATACCTTTGAACCATATCTTGTTGTAGTCGTTGAACTTCCAGTCGAGCGACAACGAATAACTCTGACGCTCGCGGGTGACAAAATACTGCCTTATCTGATAGTCGTTGACATAGATTTTGCCGTCGTCATCTTTTTCCCATATAAATTCTGTATTATATGATCCGGCTGGCGCATTATTATAGGAGGCTGCAAGCATCACTCCGAAGCGGTCATTGAAGAAACGGTTACCGAGAGTGAGTCCGAAATTCATCTGCGCCTTACGGCTTATCCAGTTGTAGCCTGTTCCCGCTACGGCTCCGACAGTAAATCTGTGTGGAGAATTTTTCGTAACGAGGTTGATAGAACCGCCGATGGCATCGCCGTCCTGATCCGGCATAAGTGTCTTGCTGACCTCTATTGTCTGAATCATATCGGACGGTATGAGGTCAAGCTGGACATTGCGAATGTCTCCCTCGGCCGATGGCAGTCTTGACCCGTTGATTGTCACTGAACTGAACTCAGCCGGAGTGCCGCGTACCTGACCGAAACGGGCCTCGCCCTGATCATACTGCACATTGATACCGCTTATACGTTTCAGAGCGTCTCCGATATTCGAGTCGGGGAATTTGCCAATCTGGTCGGCAGACACCACATTGGTTATATTGATATTGTTCTTCTGGGCATTTATGGCTCTTTGCTGCCCGGAGAAAACGCCGGTCACTACAACTTCATTCAGTTCCCGTGATGTATCCGACATTACAATGTCGTCAACCGTCGATTCTTCCGAAACCACGATTGTTTTACTGACCGGGAGAAAACCGATATAAGTTACTTTCAGATTATGATCCCCGGATGAAAGGTTGGCAAACGAGAAAAAGCCGTCGAGATCCGTAACCGCCGACAGCTTGTTGCTGTCAATGATAACCACCGCTCCCGGCAGCGGGTTCTTCTCATTGTCAAGGATGCGGCCTTTAAGTTGTCCGTATTTCGGACTGTCAGCCGCCATAATGGTCAGACTTGAAGCAAGCGCGACCAAAAAAGTTGACATTACTTTTTTCATTGTGATTGTTGTTTTGTTTCTGATTCACGTTGCAAAATTCGCCAACTAATATTTCATGGGTTTATCAGATTTGTTTAGATTTTATGAAATAAATTGTGTCATTAAACTTTTATTAAACTTTTGAGCATTAGGACAGTATTTGACCTATTATTAGTAATTTTGCAGCATGGAAACAAAAAAGAAGATACTTGTTGTCGACGATGAGGAGGCTTTGTGTGACGGCCTCGGATTCAATCTTGAAGCGGAAGGCTATCAGGTTGACATGGCGTATAGCGCGGAGGAGGCTCTTGCCCTCAACCTTGCCGCCTATGACCTGATACTCCTTGATATTATGATGGGGGAAATATCCGGGACTCAACTGGCACGCATAATGAAGTCGAATCCGGCAACTGCCTCCGTTCCCATCATATTCTGCACAGCCAAAGACACGGAGGAGGATATGATTGCCGGTCTCGACCTCGGAGCAGACGACTACATAATGAAGCCTTATTCTCTTAATGCCGTACTCGCTCGTGTTCGTACTGTGCTTCGCCGGACTGGGGCTTCTGTCGCACCCGCCAAAACGGATTCAGATCTTGTTTCATACAAAGGATTGGTACTGTCTGCCAAAAACAGGACTTGCACGGTTGACGGAACAGAGGTGAAAATGCCCAAAAAAGAGTTTGAGATACTGCTTAAACTCATTTCCAACCGTGGACAGATTTTCACCCGTGCGGACCTGCTGAACGAGATATGGCCCGACGAGGTTGTGGTGCTTGACAGGGTTGTTGACGTGAACATAACCCGCATCCGTCAGAAGATAGGAATCTACGGCAAGAATATAGTAACCCGATCAGGATACGGTTATGGGTTCATTGAATAAACTTTCTTATCCGCAGCGTCTGTTCGTTTGGCTTCTCGGATATTCCCTGCTGATGGTCGGGTGCTTTGTAATTTTTCAATATCATAGGGAAAAGGAATTCAAGGCGGAGAAGATTGACAAGCAGCTCCAGCTCATCAACACATATATTCTTACAGAACTGAGCGAAGGGCATGATGTCCAGGATATAAAACTTGACGAGTTCAAACCGTTCAACGATATTCGTATAAGCGTAATTTCCGACAAGGGACATATAATATACGACAATACTCTTGACTCGTTGCCGAAAACAAATCATCTTGACCGTCAGGAAATCCGGGATGCAATGCTGAATGGCTCCGGCTATGCTGTAAGACGGCACAGCGAGAGTACAGGCAACTATTATTTTTACTCGGCGAGAAAGAGCAATGACGGCAATATTGTCCGTACCGCAGTGCCGTATTCCATATCGTTCAGCGGACTATTGCAAGCAGATTACGGTTTTTTATGGATTATGGGGATTATTACATTGATTATGTGCATCCTGGGCTATTTCGCAACCCGGAGGGTAGGTCTCCACATAATCAGGCTTAACAAATTTGCCGAGAACGTGGAAAACGGGGCACAGATTTCCGATACAGAACCGTTTCCCCACGATGAGCTTGGCGAGATTTCAAACCACATAGTCCGTCTATATGCCCGTCTGCAACAGGCGGTGGCAGACAGGGACAGCGAGCATCGTGCCGCTCTTCATGAGCAGCTTGAAAAGGAACGCATCAAAAAGCAACTCACGAACAATATAAATCACGAACTGAAAACTCCCGTAGCGTCAATCAGGGTCAGCGTGGAAACGATGCTGGCACACAGGAATATGAGCGATGAAAAGCAAACGTTGTTCCTGCAACGCTGCCTTACGAACACGGAAAGGCTACAGCGGCTTCTGACCGATGTGTCACTCCTTACGCGCATGGATGACGGAAGCACCTCCATCATAAAGGAACAGGTCAATCTCACTGATATAATAAATGACGTGGTTGAGGACCGACAGATACTTGCCGCCACAAAAGGGATAACAATCGAGAATTTTGTTTCCCGCGACATCGTTATGGCCGGAAATTCGCCGTTGCTTGAAGCGGTGTTCAACAACCTTATCGACAACGCCATTGTTTATAGTGGAGGAACAAGGATAAAAATAGGATTAACCGGTTTGGATAGCGACAAGGTGACGTTAACATTGTCAGACAACGGTTGCGGTGTACCATCCGAACACCTTCCAAGGCTGTTTGAAAGGTTTTATCGCATCGACAAGGGTCGGTCGCGTGCGGCGGGAGGAACAGGACTCGGCCTTTCAATAGTGAAAAACGCCGTGATTATGCATGGTGGCGAGATTATCGCCGAAAATAAATGCTCTGGAGGATTATTATTCAAAATAACATTTTCAAGGAACTCAAAATGAAGACAAAACTGAAAATTGCGCTTGTCGCTCACGACCAACGCAAAGCCGATATGGTAGATTGGGTAAAATTCAACGCCCAATATCTTTCCCAACATGAGCTGGTATGTACCGGCACGACCGGAGGGCTTATAAAGAATGCTTTCTCAGAAGCAGGAATAGATGCTCAAGTCGAATGTATGAACTCGGGTCCGATGGGCGGTGATGCCGAAATAGCCGCAATGGTGGTAAGAAACGAGATTGACCTCGCTGTTTTCCTGATAGACGACCTTAATGCGCAGCCCCACGAGGCGGACATTCAGATGCTTTTGCGTCAATGTCGTCTCCACAACGTGCCGATTGCCTGCAACCGTATAAGTGCCGACCTGATGATTTCAAGCCGCCTGTGGGATGACCCCACATATAAACCCATCGAACAGAGCTATATACGGTTTGACCGCAATTAAACTCTCTGACTGTTCGGTAGTTTTAATAAATGGTTAAGGATTTTGAAATATTCATGAAATGTTTTCTTAGTTACTTTGCAGCAGAATAAGTAATTAAGACAACAATGGAAATACTGTTTCTTTGCGTAGTAATTTTTCTGTTTCTGCTGGCTGTGTTTGACCTGTCAGTAGGTGTGAGTAACGATGCTGTCAACTTCCTGAATTCGGCAATCGGGTCTAAGGCGGCATCATTCAAAAGAGTCCTGATTGTCGCTTCCATCGGTGTTTTTATCGGTGCGGCGATGAGCAACGGTATGATGGAGATTGCCCGGCACGGAATTTTCCGTCCCGAGCATTTTTCATTTTATGACCTTATCTGCATTTTCATGGCGGTAATGGTCACAGACATCATCCTTCTCGACATCTTCAACTCGCTGGGTATGCCGACATCGACAACCGTGTCAATGGTTTTCGAGCTTTTGGGTGCTACATTCGTTGTAGCTCTTATCAAAATGGCGGGAGGCATCGGTCTCGGTTTTGATGACTTGCTTAACACAGAGAAAGCCTTGTCGGTTATTCTCGGAATATTCCTGTCTGTTGCGATAGCCTTTTTCTTCGGTACGGTGGTGCAGTTCATATCCCGCATGGTGTTCTCGTTCAATTACCGGAGCAATCTGAAATGGAAGATAGGGATATTCGGCGGTATCTGCGCCACTGCGATTGTTTACTTCCTCCTGATTAAAGGGGCAAAGGATCTTTCTTTTATGACCCCTGAACTGAAAGCGTGGATAAAAAACAATACAGCGTTAATTATACTGTCCTGTTTCGCAGTTTTTACAGTGCTGATGCAACTGCTCCATATCTGCAAGGTCAATGTGCTGAAAGTGATTGTGCTGATGGGTACATTCTCGCTTGCCGTGGCATTTGCCGGAAATGACCTTGTGAACTTCATAGGTGTTCCCTTGAGCGGTCTGGCTTCATATCAGGATTTTATAGCCAACGGCGGCGGAGATTCCAAAGGCTTCCTTATGGATTCGCTCAACGGCCCGGCAAACACCCCGATATATTTCCTAATCGGTGCCGGTGTCATAATGGTGGTGTCACTTGCAACGTCAAAAAAAGCCCGGAATGTGACCAAGACTGAAATCGGACTCGGAAGCCAGCAGGGTGGCGATGAGATGTTCGGTTCATCCCGCATCGCCAGAAGATTGGTTAGATGGACTTTATCATTTCTATCTTGGGTGCGCCGTGTGACACCGATAAAAGTACGCCGTTGGTTCAACCGCCGTTTTAATGTGGATGAGACCATTATGGATCAAGGGGCGGCTTTCGACCTCATACGCGGCTCTGTAAATCTGGTACTTGCCGGCGCGCTTATTGCCTTCGGTACTTCACTAAAACTGCCCCTGTCAACTACTTTCGTCACATTCATGGTCGCTATGGGTACTTCTCTCGCTGACAGAGCATGGGGTCGTGAAAGTGCGGTATTCCGCATCACCGGTGTGATTTCAGTAATTGGTGGTTGGTTCCTGACTGCGGGAGCGGCGTTTATCGGTGCGGGAATGATTGTCGCTGCTATGCACTATGGCGGACAATGGGTTATGCTTCTGTTGGCGGCTCTGACGATATTCATAATTATCAACAGCAATCGGAGATTTAGAAAGAAGACTGAGGAAGACAATGGCGATGCACTGTTCCAGACCATAATATCCACTCAGGATAAAACGCAGACATGGCCGTTGCTTATGATGTATATCACGGAACAACAGGAGAAATTCATGACCTATGCCGAGGAAAAATACCGGGATATAACATCAGCTTTCATAACTGAAAGTTCCGGGGTGCTGAGCAAAACAGAGTCAAGCCTTGCACGTCAGAAAACGATACTTAAAAATGCTCGCCGCAAAGAGACTCTGTGCTTCCGTCACCTGACCCGAGAGATGTCGATAGAAAAAAGCACATGGTTCTATCTCAGTAATAACTGCTGCATGGGTATACTATATAACCTGCGACGCATCAACGAAGTGTGCAAGGAACACATCGACAATAACTTCCTCCCGTTGCCGCCCCGATATGCCACTGAATACGAGTTAATCAGAACCCAAATAAGCACTCTTTTCAACGATACTCTCGGACTTATGAGAAGTGGTGACACCGAGACAATAGGCAATCTTCGCCGACACTGCGACGAAATCAAGGATACCGTTTCCGATACATATCACCGTGTGCATGACCAGCTTCGCGACGGGGACACATCGGCAATGTCTGTTCTGTATGTATATGTCAATATGCTTCAGGAGACGCAGGAAATGGTATCGTCAATCCGTAAATACCTTCGTGCGTTTGCTAAACTGCGCGACTCGGAGTTCCGTACCCGCCCGGCAAAAATCGTGATGCCGACAGTATAAAGTCTAAGGTAAGAAAGATTGTTCCTAAGGTTGAGATGGAAGATTTATTCTTCCATCTTTTTTGTATTGCAATCGTCTGAGCGATTTAATATTTATCTAATATTTCCGATATAAACGTGAAATAAAAATGAGGTTACTTTGCAACAAAGAAAACTTATAAATCATGTGCATAACAGTTATCTCCATCATATCTCTGGCAGGAATCATTGTCATGTTGCAAAGACATATCAGCAGACGAAAAATAAAGGAAAGATTTTGTCTTGTCTCTTCTGGTCGGCCTGTTGGAAAGTCGTGTTTGATTATGACGATGCAGTCATGTGGCCCGATTATCGACAAAGCATTGGAATGTCTTTCAAGCAATGACAATATTGAGGTTTGTAAGAACCATCGAACAGGATCTCAGACCATTGATATAATCAGCGATAAAGTCCGGGATTGTTCGGCAGACACAGAAGGAAAGATCGGTAAGACCTCACTATATTGCGAATATATGCTTGAGGCCACTGACAAGATAGCCGAAACGACACGGCATCTTGTCACTTCCCCCGACAGTTATATCCCGATTTCATACAAATGCGAGATTGAGACAATCCGTGGAGGAATTGTCAGGCTATCTCGATTGGCTGACGGCATCCTCGGTGTTGATGACGATATAATAAAGATTGCCGGAGACACAGGTCTGGAGAAGGATTTTATAGAACACAGCATAGCCGTACATTCCAAAGGGATGACCCATGAAGACTTTGATGAAGGAGCACCCGCATATTCCTATCTTATGCTCCTGTATTATCTTCATTCCTTTGTCAGCTCCTTTTCACAGGCACTCAGAAACATCGAAACCAACAATAAATTAAAGACAGCATGAAACAAATTTTAATTATGACGGCGGTGTTGTCCGTAATTGCAATGTCTGCCGTGGCTCAGAATAAAAATCCATTCATTCCTGAAATACACGGAACAATCCGTGCCAAATATGAATATGAACCTCAGATAGACAAGGGACGCTTCGAGATACGCAATGCACGGCTGAGCGTGGAAGGCAAGGTGATTCCCATTGTGAGATACAAGGCAGAGATAGACCTTTCTGACGAGGGAACAATAAAGATGCTCGACGCATACGTGCGACTGCAACCAAAGGATGCGTTAAAATTCACCTTCGGTCAGATGAGAGTGCCGTTTACCATTGACGCTCATCGTTCACCACATCTACAGTATTTCGCCAACCGATCCTTCATAGCAAAGCAGGTCGGCAATGTGCGCGATGTCGGAGCATCAGCGTCATGGACGTTCAATGACCGTATGCCCATTACTCTTGAAGGGGGTATATTCAACGGCTCGGGACTTACAAATCAAAAAAATTTCTGGACCGACAACTATAATTTCTCGTTCAAGGCGAATACTATGATTGCCCGGCAATTCAATATAACACTCAGTTGCCAAAAGGCAAATGCCGGGGATGTGAACGTGATGATGTACGATGCAGGAGCCTATTGGCAAAATCAGAGATGGCACATTGAGGCTGAGTACCTCCGCAAGCATTATGCCCACGGCTCTTTCGCTCCTGTAAATGCTGTTGACGCATTTGCCGCATATCGACTTCCGTTGAAAAAGGGGCTGACGTCCATATCATTCCTCGGTAGATATGACTATATGTCAGACCATAGCAAAGGTACGAAAGATGAATCCGGCAATCTAAAAATAGATGATCCTGAAAGACACAGACTGACCGGTGGTGTTACATTCAGCATGGGAAAGAAATCATTGCAGGCGGATATTCGCTTCAACTATGAGCAATATTTTTACAACGAAGGTGTAACTCCGGCAATTTCAGAACAAAATAAGATAGTCTTGGAATTTGTAGCCCATTTTTGACAATAAAGTGCAAAAAACAAAACCGACAGCATTGAATCCAATTCAGTAGCTGTCGGCTTTGCCATCTATCGTAATCCAGTGAAAGTACGCCGTGAGGCATACATATAAATAGGTTCAGCCACCATCGACTCCTTTGAGCCGGAGGATTGTGCCGGGTTCTCGACCCGCTGTGATTGCTGTGGCTGCTCATCCCGCTTGACTTCCTCGCCGTCTTTTTCATCGTGTTTAGGGGCAAGTTCGGCGGTAATCTTGCGGTCGAGGGCGGCAAGTTCGGATTTCAACGCCTTTAACTCATCCTCTTTGCCCCATGTCTTGGCGACGATGCCTTCGAGAACTGGAACATCGGCCTTGAGTTTGGCCGTGCGTTCCTCGTACTGGGCGATTATGCCGGGGATTTTCTCCAGAGCGTTGACGAAGTTCATGCAGGCGGCATGTGTGTCGCTCATGGCAATGAAGCCGTTGTTGAACTTGTATTTGTAGTTGCCTTCGACAACAAAACGGTTCTGGATGCCTTCTCTGCCGTCAACGACCGTCCGCTCCGATATTATGCTTATCGGGAAGCCATAGACCTCGCCGACACGGACGTATTTACCGTGGGTGTCGGTCGTGCGAGCCAATCCTTGCAGGTAGATGCCCATGTTCTGCTCATCCTTATACTTACAGTCGTCAAGGACAAGACTGTTGACCGGATTGCCGTCCTTGTCTCGCTGAACAGCAGACTGATACTTGGCAGCGTCTTCCTTCATCCGTGCGATAGCCGCCTCATTGTTGGCGATGTCGTGGCTGATGGTCTGGAGTCTGAAACGGGAGTCTCCGATGCCCTTGTTGAAGGATTTGCGCTCACTCTCCAATGCCGCTATGCGCTTTTCGAGTTTCGCTTTATCCAACAGGTCGGTGTTACCGCTGAGTATAGCCATGTATTCCGAGAAGTTCATGCCGTTCTTCTCATCCATCGAACCCTCGTCAATGGTTCTGGCTCCCATAGCACCGGATTTCAACTGGGCAATGAAAGTAGCCTTGCAGTGAAGAAGATTGAACTTGTAGGAGTCCAGCGACTTCTCGACAGCATAGATGATTACATCCACCTTGTTATCAGCATACAACTTGGCAATCTCGTTGCCGGCTCGTATCGCACGGCCCTCACGTTGTTCAAGGTCACTCGGTCGCCAGGGGCATTCGAGTTCATGGACCGCAACCGCTCTGCGCTGGGCGTTCACGCCTGTGCCGAGCATGGTTGTCGAACCGAACAAAACTCTGACATCACCGCTGTTCATAGCCTCGATGACAGCCTTTCGGCTACGTTCCGTCTTACACTCCTGAATGAAACGTATCTCATGCGCCGGGATACCATAATCCTCAATCAGCTTGCGCTTGATTTCGGAATAGACATTCCATTCGCCGGGCTTGTATGTGCCGAGGTCGCTGAAAACAAACTGTGTACCTTTCTGCGCGTCGTATTTGCGGTAGTATTCGGCAATCATCTTGGCGCAATGGCTGGCCTTGTTGTTCGGATCGTCGCCGTATGAAGGGTCAACGAGCCGGAGGTCAAGAGCCATCTTGCGGGCATAGTCCGTGGCAATGAGCATCTTCGCTTTTTCCTCGGTGTCAGACAATGGCGCCCTGCCGAGTATCGTGGCATCGCCACTCTCGGCAAACTTCATCAGTTTCTCGATGAAAGCCTCCTGCGCCGGTGTCGGAGGGATGTTGTGAAGAATCTCACGTTTCTCCGGCCGGTCAACACCTACATCCTCGGCGGTACGATAGTCCGTTATCTCGTTGTAGAATGCCGCCAGTTCCGGCACCTTGATGAAGTAGCGGAAACGCTCCTTCTGAATCAAGTTGTTGGTGACGGAAAACTCGAAGTCGGTTGTCTTCTTGGCGAAGATAGCCGCCCATGCGTCAAAACTGCGGATTTCCTGCCGCTCCAGCTCATTCGGTCGTAGATACTTGAAGAGCAAATACAGTTCAGTCAAAGAATTGGAGATTGTCGTGCCACTGAGAAAGGTCGCCCCTAGGTCTTTGCCTGTACGTTCCTGAATGGTGCGTATAGCATAGAGAAGATTGAGGGAGCGTTGGCTTCCGTCGGCGTTGCCGAGACCGGCGACACGGGTGTGACGGGTGTTGAACATCAAATTTTTATAGTTCTGAGATTCGTCAACGAATATGTGGTCGATACCCATCTGTTTGAAGTCCACCACGTTGTCGCGGTTCTGCTCCATCTGATACTGGATGGTGGCAATCTTGGCGGTAAGATTCTCCTTGCGCTTGATAAGACCTTTCAGCATGGCGCGTGACACGTCATGCCCCTGCTGCCTGACAACTTCAAGGTTCTCCTCCACGCTGTCAAGTTCCGCCTGAAGAATCTCCTGCTGGATTTCGGGCGACTGCGGTATCTTGCCGAACTGGTCGTGCGACATTATAATGCAGTCATAGTCGTTGTTCTTCATTTTATTGAAGAACGCCACACGGTTGTCCGCCTTGAAACTCTTTTCATCGGCATAGAGAATCCTCGCGTTGGGATAGGCACTATGGTATGTCATGGCAATTTCTGCCACATTCGCCTTCATTCCGATAATCATCGGCTTGTGGGCAAGTCCGAGACGTTTCATCTCATGTGCCGCCATACACATTATCAGTGTCTTGCCGGTCCCGACTTGATGGTCACAGATGCCGCCGCCGTTCTGCAACAGCATCCACACACAATCCTTCTGCGACTGATACACGGAGTGTATGCCGTAGCGGTCTCCGAGCATCTTCATATTGAGGTCGGGGAACGTCTGGTGGCTGCCGTCATACTGCGGACGCACAAAGCAGTTGAACTTGCGGTTGTAGAGGTCAGAGAGTTTCTCCTTGAACTCAGGCGACTGCGCTTCGAGCCAGTCGGCAAAACCGTTGCGGATTTCGTCGATTTTGGTATTGGCAAGCTGAATCGCCTCGCTGTCAGGCACCTTGATATCGTGGCCGTTCTCATCCTTTCCGGCAGACTTCTTGATGTCGGGGACGGTGTTGTGCAGGGCGTGTTTCAGAAGGCTTATGCCGTCGTATGTGCGGTAATAGCCTCTGACGCAGAATTCCTCCCATATCTTCATGTTCTTGCGTGGCGCGTCACATGAATACTCGTCCATCGAGGATGAATAGGCAATCTTTATGTCGGTGCCATACAGATTGCTCATGTAAGCGGAGTATATGCCGGTGGGTATCCACCTCTCGCCGAAATTGAAGTCAAGTTCGGCGAAAGTGATTTTTCGCGGGGTGGCTTCTTCAAGTGCTTTGAGAGAATCCTGCGCCATAGCGATATATGGCTCGATGCCGTCATATCCGGGGAAGTTTTTGATACGTTCTTCTTCGCGGTCAATCCATGCCTTGACATCCTCGACTTTCTGCACCACGTTTCCGGCGATAAACCTGTCCTTGATTTCATAATTCTCCACCAGAGGGTTATAATATATGTGTCCCTCCAGACTCTGAATCAGATTTTCCTCGGACATATCCACTAATCCGGTCATATAGTCCAGATTGACGGCACCGAACTTGTTGAGCGATGCAGATAACGCCTCCATAGGAGTATCGACACTTGTCAGTTCATCCACAGCGAATGAAACAGGATGATCGAAGATGTCAGCCTTGACAAACCTACCGTTCTCGCCGCGCTCCAATGCCAGTGCGTCACGCCCATTGGCGTCCATGAGAATAAATCTCACATTCTGTTTCTCGTTGAGATTACCGTATTTCTCCACAAACTCATCATAATACTGATTGAGGTGTTCGCGCAGCTCGGCACTTGCCTCGTGCGTTTCAGCCTCGTAGTTGTAGAGTTGCTGGTATGTCTCCGACAGGGTGACATAGAGCATGGCGCGTTTCGCCTGTTCCGGCTTCAACTCCAACGGATTGAATGTTGCTCCGTTCTTGCGGACTTCCGAGAGGAATCCGACCATGCCGTCCTGAACGACCATACTGCCGTTATGGTGGAAGAACTGAATGTCCTCCGAGAAAGGACGGGGAGACATATCCCTTTCGACAGGCTCCGGCTTTTGTGGAACCACTCTTGGCTGTCTGCCGGGTATGAAGTCGCCTTCGGTTCTTTCAATGACGGTGCCGCTTTCGTTGATAGTCTCGCCATTTGCAGCGGCTTGTTTGGCGGCTTCTTCCGCCTCACGTTCCAGACGAATTTCTTCAAGCTGGCGGTGGGCAATAGACATCATGGTTTCGTAGAATCCATTGATGGGCGGATTGTCCTCCCAGTTAAGAGAGCCATAAAACTCCAGCTCCTTTTCATTGAGCGGACGGAATTTCTTTACGGGTATGTCCTTGACTTCGACACTCGGTTTCGGCTTGGGGGCATCCTCAGCCTGTTTCGGCTGACGGCGGGGTTTGCCGATAGGCTCCAATTCGCCGAAGAGATTGTAGGCAAACAGGCGAGGGTCGGGATTATCGGTGTAATCAGGACTGCCGTCGGTCTCTATATCCTTGGCTGGTTCCATTTTTGATGAATCAACAGGAGCGGGGGCAGGCTTTGGTTCCGGCTCAGGCTCCGCTTTTGGAGGCTGATTGGGTGTAACCGTTTCAACCACCTTCTGCTTAGGTGTCTTTTTCAGCTTCGGGTCTTCCAACTGTTCGCAGATTGCCACACGTTTGCCGGCCCGCACAAGTTTGGGCAGATATGTGTCAAGAGCATGATGCGGAAAGCCAGCCAATTCAATATAATTGTCCCTGCCGTTGGCTCTGCGGGTCAAAGTTATACCTAATATTTCCGAGGCTGTCACGGCATCCTTGCCGAATATTTCATAGAAATCACCCACACGGAAAAGAAGTACAGCATCAGGATGTTTCTTTTTCATCTCCTGATACTGTTGCATCAGAGGTGTATTGGTATGGCTCGACTTTTTTTCAGCTCTTGGAACTTCCACCTTCGCATCCTGCTTGGGTGTAGGAGTTGGCGTAACAGGGTCAGGTGTAGGCGGCTTAATGCCTTTGGAATTATACAATTCCAGATTCAGGCGCAGGTGCAACGACTCGTCGAGTGCCTTACGCAAGTCTTGTGCAATGCCATCGACACCTCCGTCATGGTGGTACACGATAGCAGGTTTGCCATACTGGTCATTGCCAACCTTGGCGTCGGTGCATATAACATTCTGCGGAAACGCCTGAAAGAACTTGTTGCCTGGCACTTTTGTACCCCGGTCAACTACCGATTGAATGAAAAACTCTTCATCAGCCGACAAAGACTTCTTTTCGGTGTGCTTCTGGAAAATAATCAGGTCAGAGCCGACATCTGTTCCAGCATTTTCGCTGAACGTATTGTTGGGCAGACGCAGAGCCGCCACAAGGTCAGCCTTTTTCACAAGCTCCATTCTTATGAAAGGCGAAGCGGCGTTCATTACACCCTGCGATGTGATAAAGGCAATCAGGCCTCCTTCTCTCACTTGGTCAAGACCTTTGAGAAAGAAGTAATTGTGCAACGACTTGGAAGCCTGACGATAGCCAATCTCCTTGCTAACGGCATAAGCCGGGTCTGCAACCGCGAAATCTCCGAAAGGAACATTGGAGGCAGCAACATCAAAGTAACCGTTGAAGTCACTCTCAATCTTCTCGAACCTCTCTATGCGTGTCAGCATTGACGGGTGCAGGGCTGACAAGATTTTACCGGTGAGCAAGTCCTTTTCGTAAGCCAACACCTCGGCTCCGGGGTATCTGTCATTGCGCAGGAAAGAGTCGATAAACGCTCCCTGTCCGGCAGACGGTTCAAGAAAACTTTTTATCTCTACACCCTGATATTTAAGCGCATCGGAAATAGCATCAACAATACGGTTGTCGGTATAGAATGCTGTCAGCGTTGACGCCTTCAACGACTCCATATAGCGGTTAAACTCCTTATCATCACGAGAATAATCGTGAATCAGCCGACGCAGCTCTACCGTAGGCGCGAACAGTTCAATGTCGCTCTTGCTCCACTTGGCGGCATCCGCCAGTTCATTGGCATCGTTGAGAATACACTTCAACCCACCGAATCCGGCATACTTGCGCAGCACTGCAATCTCCTCGGCAGTCTGCGCCCCGCGCCCCTTGACACCGAGACTAAACGCCATCCGTATCGCCTCGATGTTGTCGCGCATTGTTTGTAGTCTATTGTAACTCATTGCGGTATTGTTCTAAAATGTCCGCAATGGTACCCGCTAACTCGTTCTGTAGCCTCGGGTAATCTTCTCTGCTGAGGAAGTCCCCGTTGACTTCATACTTGTCAAGTATGGCGTTGACGTAACGGAGTCCGAGCAGTAATTCTGCCCACTCAATTTTTGCTTCTTCAGTCGGCAGGTCGTTGTGGAACAGTTCTTCAAGGAGGTTGAATATCACATCCCAACGGGACACATAGTGACCTTCGAGAAGAACACGCATGGCGAGTTCCTCGGCTACGGACTGACTGCGCCCTTCGAGGATAAGGTGGGTCATGGTCTTATATGCTTCGCCGGCGCGGGTATTGATAAACTCTGGGTCTGTTAATTCGGGAAAGCGGTGGTCACGTAGGTGACCGTAGAGATAGGCTGCGAAATAGTCCATCTCATTTTCATGAGATTGTTTCATTATGGTGGGGAATTTAGTGGTTTGCCGAAATCCTGTTTGCTTAAAGTGGTGTATGGTAGGCATATAAGCAAAAGGACACCGGGTTCCCGCCCGATGTCCAACCACTAAATCCACGTCAAAAATGAAACAAAAACATTATATGACGTTGAATCAAGTGCAAAGATACAAAATCTTCGGGACATTCGGGAGGAGTTATTGATATTTTAGCTGATTTTCAAGCCTCTTAACCCGCTTTCTTGTGGGATTTACGCTTCTTGCGGGCTTTCTTCTGAAAATCATTCTCGTCGGGGGTGAAGGCCTCGATGACTCGCTTCACGATGAGGTTGTAGAGTTTTTCCTCGTCACGGCTGAGGTCGGTGGGATGCAGCCCGGTCGTGACTATGCCATGACCGTTATAGGGCGTTTCGCCATTGTGGAAGGTGTTGCGGGTGCTGAGCCATCCCACTTCTTTAGCCATCCGGCCGTAGCAGGGGTTGTGTTCCAGCACACGGAAGTCACGACGCATGGAGTCATAAACATTGCCGGGGATGCCGTTCTGGTAGAGGTAGGGGTATGAGATCAGCCCTTTGGCGTAAAGTTTGTGGGCGATGAGGAACGTCGGCTCAAAATCGTAGCCGAGTTCCATAGTGGCATCCATCCACAGGGTGACCATGTTGTGAAGAGTCTGACCCTTCACGATATTCAGTTCCACGTCGCCGCTTTCATCGGCTGATTCGTTCTCAGCCGATTCGATGTCGAGGTCTTTTCCTGCGGCCTCGGAATTGGCTTTGAGAAAAAAATTCACGAGTTCCTCCGCGAGCCATGCCTCATGCTTGTCGGGAGAATATGTGCCGTTCTCGACAGCCCGGATGATGATGGGCTTACGCAGACGTGGAAGCCATGCGCGGCGCACAGTCACCGGCATACGGAGATACCAGTACAGGTTCAGGAACGCCAGTTCTCCTTCGAATGTGGGTTCCATGGCGTTGACGACGACATTGCTTTTTGCCCACAGCGTCTTGATTACGGAGAGTTGGGCTTCGTCGGCTTTCGACTTCTCCCAGCCGAGCAGCGCATCATAGTTGCGCATCCTGAAATTGAAGTGGTGCGCGTACATCTGGCGCATGTCCTGACCGGAGTTCATGACGAACTTTTCGCCATGCTTGTATTCGGATTCGATGATTTCGCCGTTGGTCCATGTCACGGCATAGCCGTTGCCATGATAGTAGCCTTCGAGTTCGGAGGTTGCGCCGATTGCGCGGGCAATGGTCTCAGCCATGAAACGGTTGGCGGTTACGACTGTCACGAGTGTCTTCTTTGTCATATTTGAAATGTTTTTATTGTGAGTTGGGAATTTTGAGACGAAAGCGTCGGGAGGTTCCGGACCCTCCCTAGGCGTTTCATCCGCGTGGGTTCAGTGGTTGTGGATTATACTCTGCTGTGGGAATCAGAGTCGCGGGCCCTTTGGCTTACGCTGCTGCTTTTGCTGGATTTCGTCCTTCGGCTGGGTCTGTCCCTTGGTCAGAGGGTCGGTGATGTTCTTCGTCTCCTCGTTGGTGAGACCGTCGTTGTTCACCGCCTTCTGGGTGCGGGATTCGTCGGCGACCTTGACACGCGGGTCATTGAGCGATGTCACCGGACGCTGTTTCTCCTTGTCGAAGTACAGATAGACAGTGCAGGGCTGTCCCTTCTCATCGACCATGTTGTCGAGCTTGGCGACACGCCCGTTGGCGTAGTCTTCCTTCTGCTGTTCGGTGAGCGGAATCTTGTTCCATTGTCCGAGAGGCTTGATGCTGCCGTCTTTGAGTGTCCAGTTGGGTTTCCTCTCAGCCTTCTTTTCCGAAGCCTCGGTCGAAACGGATTCGCCTTTGCCTTCTTTCTTGGCTTCGGCGGCACGCTTTGCCTGCTCCACCTTCTCATACCAGTGTATGCCGTTGGGTACAAATTCGACAGCCTTGCGGTCGACATTGTACTGGAGTATTCCCGTGCGGGTCTTTCCATCGCGGCATACCACCTCTTTGGGGGGCAGGGGAAGACCTTTCTTCAGGGTCATGATCTCCGGCATGGTCAGCTTCGTCTGGCCGAAAGTGTCACGGATTCTGACATCCTTTGCCGGGATTGCCAGCAGCTCGTTGGTGTAGCGGTCCCGGCTGATGAGCGATGGAACTTTCTCTCCGGTGGCAGGGTCGATCAGTTCTACAATACGACCGAGGTTGCCGTTCTCTTTGAGATTTGCCTGATCGATTTTGTCGAATTTGTGTCCCATGAACTGGTCGAGCTTCTGTTCGCTCTGGATGAAGTGAGGGACAAGTTTGACGCTGCCGTCGGGGTCAGTGCGGAAAGAGAGTCGAGCCTCGATGCTGAATTTTTCTCCTCCGAAGGTCGGGGTGATATTCACCAGCTTGGATTTCCGGTTATAAAGCATCTCCCTCAGGTCGCCGGAGGCTTCGAGAGCCTCTTTGTCGATGCCCCATTTCTCTTTGAGCATATCCCAGTCGATTTTCGACTGGTCGATAGCCTGCCACTTGGGTTCCTGCGACATGGTTGTCTGAGATTGAGCTTCATCCGCTGTCTGCTCCGATGGTTCCGCAGAGGTTTCTGTCTGCTTGGACTGCTCGACTTTCAGAGCCGGGAGCGCCACATCGACCTTGTTATCTTTGAGTATCTCGGCATTCGCCACAGGGTCTTTGGCGAGGTCGCCGATTACGGTGCCCACCGTGTCGTATCGGTCGGCGGGTACGCGGAAGAATCCGAATGTCGAGGGGTTCTTGCACTGGCGCACGAAGTTCGACATAAAAGCTTCGAGAGGGTTCTGGCCTTTTGAGAATTTCACGAGGTCAGAGAGTTTCGCCGACTTTACATCGGTCATTTTGGGTGTGCCGTCCTCGTTGAGTCCGGTCACCGCGCCTACCTGCCCGGTGTCGTTGTTGCGGGCGATAAGGACTTCTTCTTGATTCAGCTCTTGTGCCATATTAATTAGAAGTTTTTGGGGTTGGAAACTTGTGCCTGAAAAGAGGCACGTTAATTATTGGTGTATGGTGGTATGGTTTTTATCTTCTTGTGGTTTCAAATGCGATTCTGGCATCTGCCCAGCGGAAGGTCACGCGGGACTGGCGGCTGTCACCGGATTTTATGAATGGTAGTGTACCGTCAGCCATCATGGATTCTATTTTGGTTTTGCCGACATTATACATTTCCATGAGCTGTGCCTTGGTCAAAACTCTTTCTTCCGGCTCAATGATACCCTGATTTGTCAGGACAGCATAAATCTCTTTGCTGGCTTCCTTGATTTCGCGTCTGATTTCACATTTGATTTCTGCTCGAAGATCATCAATTATGGCTCTGAAATCAGAGAGGATTGCTCTTTTCTCTAATACTGTCATATCAATATCGGGGTAATCGGGTTACACGTTTCATTGCTTTCTCGTATGCCACCGGATTCCAAGGACATTGGAACTTTTCGATAGCCTCCACAAGTTCCTTCAGGAAGTAGTGGGTTTCTCGACCGACCTTCTTCCATTTCAGCACCAGCCGTTTTCGGATGCGCTGAAGGTGTCGGGGTGATACACAGAGGATAGCAGCGGCCTCATCCTTGCTCACCATAGGCTGGTTGGGAAGCCGCTCATGGATAAATCCATATTCCTCGGCTTTATGAATTTTCTCATCCTGAGCCGCGAGAAACTTTTCAAGACGGCTGAGAGTGCCTTGCATTCTCTGTACCTCTTGTGCCAGATCGGGATGAGGGGGGAACATAACGTAATTGTCCATATCAGGTGGGTTTAGCGGTTTGTTTGTGATGCAAAGTTACTTCGGGAAAAGGAGGTGCATCTATGATAACTCCGGGATAGAGTTGGGATAAGTGTAGGATAAAAAACGCTTGATTTTCTAAAATCCGCAATAATTCATCGTTGAATAACAGCGACTTATACAAATACTCTTAATGAATGTTAAAGTAGAAATTTGTGGAAATTTTTTTGAAAATCTCACGTCAGGACACAGCGAGTGCCGTCCGAGCATTCCCGAACGGCACTCGCAAGAGGCTTATGGAATGTTCAGCTTAGAAATCGAGATTGCCGAGGTTTTTGGAAAGAATGTCCATATCCTTTCCGATTTTGTCGGCGGTAATTCTCGCGTAGATCTGTGTGGTCTGGATATTTGTGTGGCCGAGCATCTTTGATACCGACTCGATGGGCACTCCACGGCCGAGGGTCATGGTAGTGGCGAAGGTGTGCCGGGCGAGATGGAACGTCAGGTTCTTCTCGATGCCACAGATGTCGGCTATCTCCTTCAGATAGCAGTTGAGCTTCTGATTGGTGATTATCGGCATGAGCTGGCCGTCGGTGTAGCAGCCCTCATATTTGTTGAGGATTTTCAGGGCCGGCGGAAGTAGGGGTACCATTACCTTCGTGTTGGTCTTCTGACGGTGGGTGACTATCCACAAGCGACCGTCGAACATCTTCTGGATGTTGTCGACACGGAGGTGGGCGAGGTCGATGTATGCCAGCCCGGTGAAGCAGGCGAAGATGAAGATGTCGCGCACCTGTTCCAGTCGCTTGGAGGCAAACTCTTTCTGCATCATCTTGCAAAGCTCGTCTTCGGTAAGATAGCCACGGTCAACACGCTCGATGGAGATTTTGTAGCCGTTGAAGGGGTCAACGGTTATCAGTCCGGCGCGGATGGCTTTGTTGATTACCTGCTTGAAGAACTTCATGCACTTGTAGGTGGTGTTCTGCGAGTATTTATACTCGGTACGGAGGAAGAACTCCAAGTCCACGATGAACTGATACTTTATCTCTCTCAGGGGAATGTCGGTGATATTGTACTTCTTCTTCATGAACTCCACCACGCGGCGGTACATTCTTTCGTACTTGCGGTAGGTGGGGTCGGCTTTGCTGAGTCCGACGAGCTTCTTGGTGTCCTCCAGATGCTGCTCATAGAGTTTCAGGAGTGATTCCTCCCGCTGGGTGATGCCCATGTAGGCGTTGCGCACCATTTCTACGGTAACGTAGCCGTGACGACGCTGGATGTCATAGAAATGATTGGTCAGAATAGTCTGAATATCCTGAAGATGGTTATTGATCTCAAAAGACTTGGATGAACGACCGGTGGCTTTACCGGCTTTCCCATCCCATCTTTCTGGCTCGCAAACCAATTTTGTGCTCCAGTCCTGTCTTTCTCCGTCAATAGACACGCGCACGATGATGGCGGATGTACCATCCTTGTTGACATGATTGCTTCGGAGATAGAACAGAATCTTAAATGTGCTCTGTTTCATCTTACATTTGGATTTGGTGGTTATGATTGCGCAGGGTTTTTACCCCCTTGCAAAATTCATAACGAGTTAAACTTAATTTTGCTTAGACTCACCTCGGCCAATAGAGGACGAATAGCGGACATGATGTCCTGCGTATTCTGACGGAGTGCATGGGAATAGAAAATTAGGTATCAAATGTAAGCTTCGGACTATGCCACCGGACTCCATTTCTTGTGTGCCATCAGATGTCCGATTTTGGCCGCTATTTTCCGACTTATGTCAGAGTTTCGGTTTCGTAAAGTGCTGCACAAAACATAGTTACGACACTTACTGCTACACAACTGCTACATTTGGCATCTCACGATTTTTGTGTAGCAGATTTGCAACCAATGGGTGTCTTGTTCAGTCTTTTTTCTGTCCGATGACGGTCCTGAGTCGTCATTTTTAGGCATTAAAAAACCGCACAATAAGTTGATATTGTGCGGTTTAGTCTTGTTTAGACTTTTGTTGGCCGGAATCTGTCCGACCCGTCAAGTGGAGCTGGAGGGGTTTGAACCCTCGTCCAGTCGTCCAGACAATGAGCTTTCTACATGCTTATTCTCATGTTGGTTTTCGTGTCGTGACAGGCAAGAGACGGCCAATCGCGACCTTATCCTCTAAAGAATCTCGGCGATTATCGAGGCTTTCGTCGCCATATTTCCGATTTAACTGCACCACCGGGTCGATCCGTCTCGGAAAAAGGACAATCGGGTGATGTCTCGTCGCCGCAACTGTTGCAGCGATAAAGGTTAATCTACTGTACTTCGATTAAGCAGCGAGAGCGTAGTTGTTTTCGCCATTTGAATTTTTGATGTCTCTGATTATAGAGTGTGGGCATCATCACTCTGCATGCTTACTCACCACCTCAAAACGCTGTCAAAGCCAGTCAGCCCCGTTGTGTAGTAAGTGAAATGCAAAATTACATATTTTTCCACCTCTACAAAAACATCATGAACAATTTAACCTATTTTAACTACATACACCATACAATATTAGTAACTATTCAGCGGACGCGCCGATGTAGTCGCCGTTTAGAAAAGGGCGAGGATTGCGTTGTAGGGCGAGTTGCCGTGCTTCTTGGTTGTCTCGACGATTGAATGCAGATCCATAAA
>NZ_CAJTCF010000054.1:0-27866 GCF_910574735.1 Duncaniella muricolitica
TATTCAATAGTTTTGAATACCATAAAGTTACAAAACTTTATGGACATAAAAAAGCCTCAGCTTGTGAAAGTTGAGGCTTTTGCTATTTTTTTTGAGAAATAGTTCTGCAACAACCTCATTTCTTTATATCGTGCCACTCCGGGCACACCTCCGCTGCGCTTCGGTGAACCCGGTTACTATATAATCTGCGTCCTACGGACGCCCTTGCGGGATATAGAGTGGTATACATGGGATGCCTGGGGACGTGTATGTCAGGCAGAATTGGGGCGGGTATTGATCTGTGATGCACCGTAACTTCGGCTTGGTCCTAAATTCGCTACAAAGTTACTAATTTTAGGCGAATTAACAGGCATTCACATACCTGATTATTTCAATCCATGCTGTTTCAACTTGTAAAGCAAGGTTGTTCTGCCGATGCCTAACAGCTTGGCGGCATGGGTTATATTGCCTTTGGTCTGGGCTAATGCCTCTGAAATCCTCTCTTTTTCAGTCTTCGGATCTCGTAGGCGCAGACTGTTTCTGATTTCAGGCGAAGACCTGCTTATAGGCAGATCGGACGCTGTGATGACTTTCCCTGCCACTTTATAGGCGGCAAACAATACGACATCTTTTAGCTCCCTGATATTTCCGGGCCAGTCGTGAAGGGTGAGTGCTTTGATTGCAGAAGCATCGAGCCGTTTTGTCGGTTCGCCTTTCTCTTTCGCACGTTTGGAAAGTAAGTATTCGGCTATCGGCTGAATATCCTCCCTCACATCTCTCAGCGGCAAAACGGTTATATCCACCTGTCTAAGCAGATAGAACAGCGTCGGACGAAACGATCTGTCGCTGACCATCTCCTGCAAGTCAGGTTCGGCGGTGCATAACACCCTCACATCAGGATGGTCTTCCGAAAGGATATGTAGCAGCACCGACTGTTTGTCGAAATCCAGCAGGTGGATATTCTTTATCAGAATGGTTCCGCCCGCAGCTTCCTTGAAGTATCCTCGGATACGGTTGTACACTTCACTCCGTCCTGATGCCGGGTCGTGCATCCCCACAAGAGCCGCTCCTCCTGCCTCGATTACTCGGAGCGGTTTGTCAGTCCGCGAACTTTGCAGATAGATTGTTTTCGCCATCTGTTCCTTGCCCATACCGCTTTCTCCGATGATAACAACGTTGGCGTTGGCCGGAGAAATGCAGTCGATCTTCTTTCTGATTTTGTCAAACTCGCCACTCGGTCGGGGAATCAGCTCCACCTCATACTGCATTGAGGACGGCACACTGCGGATGTACCTTCTGATTACCTCCGGCAACTGCTTGTCAACACCAAGACGCTGCACTACATTCACCGCGCCATGATCCTGCAAGACCTCAATCGCATCCGGTTTGTTCAGGTTGTCCACTATGGCGATGACAGGGAATTTGTATCCCTCAGTCTTCAGCCAGTTGATTAACTCCTGCGCTGTGCCACGGGCGAATTTCATCGCCGTGACAATCACTGCGCCGGGTGGCAGTTTTGCCACCTCGTCTTTTGCTGCCTCCATCGTATCGACAGCAATCGGCTCATATCCGTGCTTGACAAGCAAGCCCGACATAAGCCGACGGTCTGATTCGGAGGCATCTACAATGAGAACCTTGTTCATCGTAAAATTAATTTAACATTGATATTTATTAATTAATAGTCCCCGACATCGCTGCCGAGGACTTGACTGTTTGTATGATAAAGCTGTTATTATATTGTCATTGGAACTAATTGGATTTCAGGGTGTTTAGAACAATGATCCAATGAAAGAAATACACTTTGGCTTAATTCTTTCTTGGGTGCATAGAATTTATGACCATTAGCCAAAGTTATATTCCTTCTTCCGAAATAGTACTCGAGATTGAATATTATGTGTTCATTGATTTACAGTCGGTTCATTTCAGCCTCTGATGCTGCCTTGCCCTTGTATTTGCTTTTCTTGGGTTGGAATTGGTACTGAACGCTTAGAGTTATTCCGCGTCGGTCATAGCTCTGGTATTTGTTCATAAGAATGCCGTATGTATTCATACTCCAGTCGTTGTTGCGGGTATTGAATATATCGGTTGCTGTCAGCTTAATGGCAAGTGCCTTGTCGAAGAATGTCTTGCGCACGCTCATATCCATTACAAACCATGAGGCCGCAAAACGATTGGTGTGCATATCTCCGCTACTTTGTCCCCGCATATTAGCGGAGATATAAAAACCTTTTGGTAACGTAATTGAGTTCTGAACACTGTATGAAAATATCGGCTTGTCGTAGCAGTCGTAGCTGTCATTGCCAAGTTTCATCCATGGTTTTGACATGCCGAGAGTAACTTCAGGAATCCAACGGCGTATCGGGCGGCTCCAGATTAGATATGTGCTTAATTCGGATACGTTGACATTTACCGGATGGAGCAGCATCTGCAATGATGACGCTGGATAAATCTCTTTTACAAAAGCGTATGTGTAAAGACTCCGGATATAATCCACCTGCAACATAAAGTCATTCCATTGTCCGAACAGTTGCAGATTGTGCATCTTTTCATCGCGTAGCGTAGGATTACCGCCCTCAATCTCATGTTCTCCAGCATAAGTCAGTCCTCCTGTCAGTTGTGAATACGGCGGTTTGATAGTTGCCATTCTATAACTTAGGTTTACCATAGAGGTTTCATTGAAGAAATAGCCAAGAGATATATCAGGAGTGAGAAAATGATCCGTGCGACTTACATCTGTATCTTTCTTTCCGTCAACAGTGAATAGATAATCAACGTATTCATACCTCAAGCCTGCTGACAGACTGAAATTTCCAAACTGTCTTGCCCACGATGCGAAAGCCGCTAATGAAGTCTGTTTGGCATCAGTCAGAGAAGACGGAATATATGTTCCGACTGAGGTATTGAGCATTCGGTAATCAAGTTTTGTACGGGTATAGGAATCCTGTGTACCGACGGTGAAATCACCTCCAGCAAGAGGAAAGTCGAGATAAAGTTTTCCAGCCCAAAGTGAACTGTTCTGGTTTTGTGTGGAGTTTACTGCTTGTAAAGTCTCATTGTTGTAACTTGTATTGCTGTGTTTGTCATTGTTAGCCCCCCTGAAATTACCGTCAAAGTGAAGATGGTATTTATCGCCAAGAGTATTATCATAGTACAGAGATACCAGATGATTCCTTGTATCATCTTCTCCTGATATTTTGCGATATAGAGGTTTCTCAGTGTTAATCCATTCCGTACCATCATTAAGTGGATCGGTATGAGAATACATAAACCGATAGTATGCGCCAAATGACTGGACTCCTTCCGAGAAATTGAATCCCAACTTACCTAATGCACTATTTTCAGGATATGTACTATGAAAAGTCGTGCCTACTTTTGTCGGTTTGCCTTCAAATGTAAGAGTATTGAGTGTTGAACCCTTGATTACACTGTTGTCATGGTCATAATATCCGGTACCAAACAGCTCCCACTTACCGGTATGATAGCTGAAATCAAGCATATCGTTCACCGACCACTTACGTCTTACACGAGTCTCCACTTCATTGCTTATACTGAGGCCATGCACAAAGTTTTTACGGGTTGTGATTTTAAGCACAGCATTAGTCGTACTTGCGTACTGTGCGCCCGGAGCCAGTACCAGCTCAACACTTTTTATGTTGGAGGATTGAAGCTGACGCAGTTCTGCATCATCGCGCATAGGTCTTCCGTCGATGTAGATGGCTGGCGAACCTTTGCCGGTTACTGATACCGCGTTGTCGTCCACAGATATTAGTGGAAGCTGTTGCAGTACATCAAGTGCATTTCCTGCATTTTGCAAGTTTGACCCTGCGACAGTAGAAACGAGTGAGCTACCGACAAGTTTTGTGGCGGGTTGTTTGGCGGTAACAACAATCTCTTGCAGCTCCCTAATCAGTGAATCAATCTGCATAGTTTCTTGCGAATACACATTAAACCACACTGACAGATTCAGGATAGTGATAAATAATAATCTATATCTCATGGAGTTACTGTTATAAAGATATTAAATTAGGGATATTTATTTCATAATTGCCGAGGATGCGCCAGACTGTTCTCCAACTTCGTTACCACGTTGTACTTTCTTGCCGTAACCGAATGTATAGGTCACCGATACGCTCAAACGACGATGAAAGCTGTTCCCATCGACAAATCGTGTTTCTGAATATAACGGAGTTGATAATGTATTGGTGGCACATAGCCAGTCATTGCGAAATAGATTCATTGCGCTGACACGTATATTCCAGTTTGAACGACTCCACCCCGCGAGAATCTGATAGAAGTCACGATCTTTATAGACTACACCACGATTGCCTTGAACCGTAAGATTTCTTGTTTGATATGAAGCCTGAAAATAGAAATTCCCAAGATAATATGTCGCAGAAGCGTTACAAGTAAATGGAGTACGTGTTATGTCGAACAATCCGGTCATGCGATAGAATGACACAGACGGAGAGGCCGCAAGCTGTAGATTGCCGTTAAACAACTTGTAATTGAATGACAGGCCGATTTGAGTACGGTTATAGTCACCGTCAGTTTCAAAACCTCGCAGTATAGCCGCTCCATTATTGTAAGGTTTGTAAACAGGTACAAACAGATTATATTCTCCGAAGTATTGGGCAAAAGCCGAAGCTGAGAATTTATTAGACGGCATCCAGTTATAAGACAAATTCAACGTAATCTGTCGTGACAGCCCGAGATCAGGATTTCCTGTATAATACAACAGTTCGTTTTGCTGAAGAATATTGGGCGTTTTTTCACTGGCACCGGGATAGTTTGCCCCGAAGTGAAAATATGCTCTGAAAGAATGCTTTTGGGATGGAGAAAATCCGGCTGACAGATTTATGAGCGGATATACCTCAGAAATGGACTGGTCGTTGATCCTGTTTCTCTCCCATTGTAGTGCAACATCAGTACTCACATTCCATATGTTATTGGAAAAATTGTAACCGAGTGCAGCACCGGCATAAGTGTCTGAAAAATCATTTTTATATGGTGAAGTACCGAAATAGCTTACATCATTTGATGTCGAGCCACACCATGCCCGTAAAAAGGCATTTTGCCGGTCGGTGATCCCCTTGTATAGAGTAGCACTTCCTCTTAATTGCCAGACGCTTTCCTCGGATTCATTCATAATGCCATCGTTATCAGCAGAGGTCTTATAACGATAAGAATAATCCGTATGTCCGTAATTTATTCCCGGAGATATGCTTAAATGAAAATTACGCGGCAAAATGAAATAATAATTGCCTGACCATACAAGATAACGGCTCGTATACGGCTCGTTTCGTTCATATGAATACTTACCGTACTGTTCCGGTTCATACGACAAATTGCCTGTGGTTTCGGCTATCGGTGACTGGTCAAAATTAAAACCGATTGTATTTGCAATCTGCACTTTATCGGAATCATAGATAGCCCTGAATGTTACAGGGTACTGATTATACTTGAAGTGAGAATAATCGAATATTTCGTTACGTGTTATATAATAAGGCTCTCCATGGTTGTTTTCAAGAGTATAGTCTCCGATGATTGACGTTCCGGAGTGTTTTATATCATGGTTGGACGCACCGGCATATAAGTCGTAAGTCATTCTTTTGTATGCGAATTTGGAATATACAGAGGCTCTGCTTGACAGCTTTCCGACGAGGAAATTTTCGCCTACTGTCGCTTTAGTATAGCCTCCATATTCATATTTCTGCATTATAAAGTTGACAACATGCTCGTTGCCTTGAAAACGTGGGTCGGTTGGAAAATCAAGATACTCCACACGGCGCACATCAGCAGTTCGGATACCCTCTATTTCTTCTGCCGATGCGGGTATATAGTTTATATAGACTGCAACATTCTGTCCGCTTGAGGTTGTAACAGCATTGTCCACAAGATTGATATTGATTTGTGGAATCGCAAGCTGACACAGAAGATCAATCGCATTTTGTGCAGATGATTTTTGCTTTCCATTTGGAATATATGTTGAAGTAGATGTTCCGGTCCGTTGCATCTGTGCTTCAACAATGACCTCGTTAAGCTCTTTTGCTTCGATTGAGTCTTTTTTTTCAGTTTGACCAAATGCAAATATGGATGAAGCCAAAGCTATGAAAAGGATTGTTCCTCTCATTGTAGAATATGTGATTGTAATCATGTTAGCAAATTATTGGAGTTGTAATGAAACAGTCTGCATACTTGTGTTTGCATTTGTGGAAAACTGGATTTTAGTCCTGCTCTGTATTTATTTTTGCTACAAATTTCCAGAACACTTTATCACTGTTAGGGTACAACACCGGATCTTGATATGAATTATATATCCACAAATCTTTTGCAGTCAGCTTGTCAATCAACCAGAAACGCTCGGATTTGTCAATGTATATCACAGCAAAATTATCAGTGGTGAAAGTCCAACGAAAATAAACCGGTTCTCCGCTGATACTTCCATCTTCCCATTTTACCCACTTGTATGAGCCGGTGCCGTTGGTGTTAAATTTATATACCCATCCTTCTTCCTGAAATTCATTCGGTTCAAAGTCAGGTGTATGCTCATAGACCAGCTTCCACTCCCTTGCAGTCAGTTTCGCAATTATTTCCTGCTGTTCACTGTCATAATAGCCGGTACGTTCCTCACATGAAACGAGAACGAACGCAACCAAAGTTAATATCAGGTAGTTCAAATACTTCATCTTGCGATAGAAACGGTTACGTTGTCGCCACCGATTAAGGTTATTCCGCTTAAAGTCTTATTATCGTCAAGGATTGACGGTGCGACAAGCCGATAGTTATGAGTAGAAATAAAAGACTTGACTCCTGAAATAAAGACAATCTTGGAATCGCTATTGCTCTGATTCCCCAGCGACACCTGTGCGCAATAGAATGTTGAGCAGTTGCCGATATTAACGGTCATTACCATATCTGACTGAGCGAAGAAGCTCACACTCCGGCTTTTGCCTTCCTCTAAGGACAAGGAAGCAACTCGACCATGAGAATAGTAATCCTCGTTTAGTTTTGAGATATAAAATGAATCGTTGTCGTCACCGTCTATTACGACATTTGAAGTCAGCGTAGAATAGACAAATGCACTCACCCCGCCGGAGCGTTTCACTGCTGACAGTTGTCTGTTTACAGCCTTCATCTCATTGATGAAACGGTTTCTGTTAATCTGGCTGACAGTCATAAGTTCCTCTCTGCCGCTATTGAGCAGATAATCCGAGGCTGTAACCTTTTTATCAGGATTAAGGACGAAAGTTCCCGTAGTCCGGTCAACCTCTACAAACCGGGCCATTATCTGCGCGTCAGTTTCGTATGCTCTAATGGCTTCCGGCTCATTGAACACAGTGTTGCTTTCGCTGCATCCGACAAGGAGTGCGGCTGTCCCTAATATTACTTTGATGCTTATATACTTCATAATCGCTCAATAATTTGAGCAAAATTAGTAAGCACAAAGTTTCCATGCAAGACAAAAAGTTTAACGGCGACAATTTTTATTTTTCTATGTATTAGGTAATTAAAGGTTGCAGATATGGCGATTTTGGCGCAGCCGCCCCGAAAGTTTAACGGGAGGAACAAAACTGAGGGATCAGAGGCTTTTCAGGAGTTTCCGGATATATATGCCGATATTGGTTTCGTGTTCGTCAATACCGAGTTTGCTCCTTATTTCGCTGCTGATGTTGTAGTGGCGGCGTAGCTGCATATAGCTGCCGACATCTTTCCCTTTCAGACCGATTGCATACAGACAAAGATAGTTTATCTCATATTCGGTCAAGCCGTGTTCCTCAAGATACTTTATGAACATGGGGTGCGATGCCTTAAAAGCAAGACGGTTTGAGTTCATAAACCGCTCCTTGTCACTTATCTCCTGTCGGAGCCACTCATCATACGCGTTGACATTGGTATCTTTATCCAATATCCGCGCAGCGAAAAGTCTATTAAGCATTTCCACACGCTCCTTTATTACCTTTCTGACATCATCGGGCAGATCTTCTTTATCGGATAAATCTTTTAGCTGCTCGTTTTCTGTTTCGAGCTGTGAAATCCGCAACCTCATATTCTCGGCGGCGAGTTCTGCCGTATGTTTTTCCAACTCCAAAACCTCATTCTGCCTCAGAAGTGCGTCGTTTTCAAGTTGCAGACGGGCCTTCTCGTTTTCAGTGACTGCCCGTTTCATCCGTCCCATACGATAGAAATAATATATCACTCCGACAACTATCAGCAGTATGAGCAATGAGCATACGCTCAGCCATATTATTCTATCCTTATGTTGGATTTTCCGAATATTCCTCAATTCCAAGTCATGACGCTCCTCTGCAACCGTAGTTTTCTGATAATATATCTTGGAATTTTCTCTTTCTACAGCATCATAATATGTTTTATAGGAGGCTAACGCCTCTTTGTATTTATCATTGGCTTCCAATGTTTTAGCTTTGAGCCGAAGATATTTGGACGATCTGCCGACTTCACCACATGAATCAATCAAATTCAATATATATTCCGCCTTCTTGGCTTGATTCAGTATAAGGTATCCATTAGCTATATTAAGTCTGGATTCATCATTCATCATAGAATAATCCGAAACAGTATCCAATAATGATTTTATGGCAGAGTCTGACTCAAAACTGATTAGATACGTCTGTTGAACCAATAATCTTTCTTCCTGATAGTCCGGCACATATTGAGCAAGAGAATCTACCAAAGGCATGATGCTGTCGGATAGTTGTCGATTGCCTAATGCAATACTTCCATTCAATGCTTTTATAAGACTTGATTGCTGATATCTGTCATTATTCAGTTTGTCGTATAATTCAGCCGCCTTCAGGCTGCTGGAAACATAATCCTCAATCTGATATGAAAAAAAATACAATATACTTTGAGCTACAAGCATGTGGGCATAAGTGAGCGAATCTCTACATTCATTTTTGAAATCATTTGCTTTCAGAAATGTCTGCATTGCCATATCAAAGTCAGGTATGTTCTGGTATATACGCCCTTGATAGTAGAGTGTCTTTAACTTCTCATCAGGTGTGCCTTTGTCCTTGTCGATATAATAGTCGATTGCCGGCTGGAGGACGTCAAAGGTGGTCGTGTCAATATAGTTCTTGTCAAGAGCCTGCGACATGAGCAGTGCATATCGGGCTTTCTCTGCTTCGGAGGTGACCAGTTCTGTATCAATCCCATTGAGAACAGATAACGCAGAATCAGGACGTTCTGCCATCATATTTTCGGCAACAGCAAGTTGCTGGTCAACTGCCGGATTGCCGGAGCATGAAACGATTATGCTTGTCACAACCACTGTAACAAGCATCAGAATCCAATGAATTATATATGAGTTTTGTCGTTTTTCCATTTACAGAAATAGACCGGAATAGAGCCTACTTAATTACAAAGTTAGCTAAAATTCTCGACATAAGGGCTATGCACGCTTATGATTTAGCATGTTTTGACAAAAACATATGTAAAAACAGCGGCAAGTATATGGATACACACCATGATACTTGCCGCTGTATTATAGACCCGGTGGACGGGATAACGGTCGATGAAAAGACGGAGATTGATAGCGGATAGCTGGTTCTGCAACCATCGACTTTTTCTGGTCGTCAGATGTTGAAGGAGCATCCACCTTGGTGGCATTGACTTCAACGGTTGAAGCCGGTTTATTCTCAACGCCGTCCCGTTCGTCCCTTTTCGGTGCCAGTTCGGCGGTGATCTTTCGGTCGAGGGCGGCAAGTTCTGATTTGAGCTGCTTCAATTCGTCCTCCTTGCCCCATGTCTTGGCGATGATTGCTTCGAGCTGGGGAACGTCAGCTTTGAGTCTGGCGGTTCGTTCCTCATACTGGGCGATGATGCCGGGTATCTTCTCCAGTGCGTTGACGAAGTTCATGCAGGCGGCATGGGTGTTGCTCATCGCTATTATGCCGTTGTTGTACTTGTATTTCAGGTTGCCTTCGACTACAAAACGGTTCTGCACACTCTCGTGACCGTCAACCACCGTCGGTTCGGATATGATGGAAATCGGGAATCCGTAAATTTCTCCGATACGCTGGTAACGGCGGTTGGTGTTGGTGTTTATCGCCAACCCTTGCAGGTGGATACCCATGTTCTTCTCGTCGGTAAGCTGACAGGTGTCGATGGTGAGGTTGTTTATCGGGTTGCCGTCCTTGTCACGCTGTACCACTTCCTCATAGCGGGTATAGTCTGCTTTCATCTGAGCTATGATAGCCTCGTTGTTGGCTATGTCGTGGGTAATCATCTGCAACTTTGACTCGGAATCAGCGCGCCCCTTGCCGAATGATTTGCGCTCACTCTCCAGCGAGGCTATCCGCTTTTCAAGTTTCGCTTTTTCGAGAAGGTCGGTGTTACCGCTGAGAATAGCCATATACTCCGAGAAGTTCATGCCGTTCTGTTCGTCCATCGCGCCCTCGTCGATTGTTCTCGCTCCGAGCGCGCCACGCTTGAGCTGGCTGATGAATGTCGCTTTGCAGTGGAGAAGGTTGAACTTGTAGGAGTCCAGCGATTTCTCCACGGCATAGATGATGACATCCACCTTATTGTCGGCATAGAGTTTGGCAATCTCGTTGCCGGCACGGATTGCACGTCCCTCGCGTTGTTCCAAGTCGCTGGGACGCCACGGGCATTCCAGTTCATGGACGGCGACAGCCCTGCGCTGGGCGTTAACTCCCGTGCCGAGCATACTCGTCGAACCGAAAAGCACGCGCACGTCGCCGCTGTTCATCGCCTCAATCACAGCCTTTCTCGACCTCTCTGTCTTGCACTCCTGAATGAAACGTATCTCATGCGCCGGAATACCGTAATCCTCAATCAGTTTGCGTTTGATTTCGGAATAGATGTTCCACTCGCCGGGCTTGTAGGTGCTGAGATCGCTGAACACGAACTGAGTGCCCCGCTGCTCATCGTATTTGCGGTAATATTCGGCAATCATACGGGCGCAGTGCGAGGCTTTGTTGTCGGGATTGTCATCGTATGCCGCAGAAATAAGCCTCATGTCAAGAGCCATTTTTCGGGCATAGTCCGTGGCGATAAGCATCTTCGCCTTTTCCTCGGTTTCAGAAAGTGGTGCTCTGCCGAGTATAGTAGCATCGCCACTCTCGGCAAATTTCATCAGCTTCCCGATGAAGTCCTCCTGCTGCGGTGTGGGAGGAATGTTATGCAGTATCTCGTTCTTTGCAGGACGGTCAACGCCTACGTCCTCCGCCGTGCGGTAATCCGTTATCTCGTTGTAGAATGCCGCAAGCTCCGGTACTTTGATAAAGTAACGGAAACGCTCTTTCTGCACAATTCTATTGGTGACATTAAACTCGAAATCTGTTGTTTTCTTTGCGAAAATCGCCAGCCAAGCGTCTATGCACCGTATATCCTGCCTTTCAAGTTCTTTCGGACGCAGATACTTGAACAGCAGATACAATTCGGTAAGCGAGTTGCTGATTGTCGTACCGCTGAGAAAAGTAGCACCGAGGTCTTTGCCAGTCCGCTCCTGAATGGTGCGTATGGCGTAGAGAAGATTCAGCGCACGTTGTGAGCCTTCCGAGTTGCCCAATCCCGCCACACGGTCGTGTCGGGTGTTGAACATCAGGTTCTTGAACTGATGCGACTCGTCAACGAATATATGGTCGATACCCATCTGCTTGAAGTCAACGACTGCATCCTTGTTCTGCTCCATCTGATACTGAATGGTCACAATCTTGGCGGTGAGGTTCTCCTTACGCTTGATTAAGCCTTTGAGCATACCACGACTAACATCGTGGCCCTGCTGTTTCAGCACTTCGAGGTTTTCTTCAACAGTGTCAAGTTCAGCCTGAAGGATTTGCTGCTGCATCTCCGGCGACTGCGGTATCTTGCCGAACTGGTCGTGCGACATTATCACGCAGTCGTAGTCGTTGTTCTTGATCCGGTTGAAGAAGTTGACGCGGTTGTCAGCCTTGAAACTCTTTTCATCGGCAAACAGTATCCGGGCATTGGGATATGCCGTCTGGTACGTCATGGCAATCTCGGCGACATTGGCTTTCAGCCCGATAATCATAGGCTTGTGTGCCAGTCCAAGACGCTTCATCTCATGCGCTGCAATACACATTATCAACGTTTTACCACAGCCCACCTCGAAGTCACACACTCCACCTCCATTCTGTTTAAGCATCCATATACAGTCCTTCTGCGACTGATAAATCGAGCTGATTCCATAACGGTCACCGAGAAGTTTCATGTTCAAATCCGGGAATGTCTGGTGTGAGCCATCGTAGCGGGGACGCACAAAGCAGTTGAACTTGTCATTATACAAATCAACAAGACGATTCTTGAACTCAGGCGACTGTGCTTCAAGCCATTCGCCAAATCCGTTACGTATCTCCTCAATCTTTGTATTGGCTAGTTGGATAGCCTCGCTGTCGGGGACCTTGATGTCGTTGCCGTTCTCGTCCTTGCCGATTGATTTCTTTATGTCGGGGACAGTATTGTGTAGAGCGTGTTTCAACAGGTTCATGCCGTCGTAGGTGCGATAGTGACCCCTTACGCAGAATTCCTCCCAGATGGTCACATTCTTGCGACTCGCCTCTGCCGAGTATTCATCCATAGAGGCAGAATATGCAATCTTAACATCGGTATGGTAGAGGTACGACATATAGGCGGAGTATATGCCTGTCGGTATCCATCGCTCGCCGAAGTTGAAGTCAAGTTCATCGAACTCGATGCGGCGGGGCCGCGCCTCCTCCAACGCTTTGAGGGAATCTTTCGACAAGGCAATAAATGGCTCTACACCATCATATCCGGGGAAGTCCTTTATCCGTTCTTCCTCATGGTCAATCCATGCCCTGACATTATCGGCTTTTGCCACTACATTTCCGGCAATGAAACGGTCTTTGACCTCATAGCTGCTGACAAGCGGATTATAATATATGTGACCTTCAAGGTTATCTACCAATGAATCCTCATCCATATCCACAAGCGATGACATATATTCGAGGTTGACAACACCGTATTTATTGAGCGATGCGGTCAGTGCCTCCAGCGGGGTATCAACCGAAGAAACCTCGTCAACGGCGAATGAGACCGGATGGTCGAAAATATCAGCCTTGACAAACCGACCGTTCTCGCCCCGCTCCAGTGCCAATGCGTCCCTGCCGTTGGCATCCATATTTAGGAGTTATTATACCCTCATATATCGTTAGTATATAAGGATATAACACCACGTAGCGTGTACTAATAGTGTACTATGTGGGTAAAATGGAGAAGAAGAATAGAGGCGATTTAAGGATTTTATATGTTCGTTAGGAATTTTTAATTCGACTTTGTTCTATTTTTCTGACAGCAATTTTCCCGGTATGTCGGTTTTCTGACCTACTTTCTGACCTACTTTCTGACCTATTTTCTGACCTACTTTCTGACCTATTCAGAAGGGAATTCCCAATGTCCGTTTCTGGGAGAACCAACACGCTGGATAATCCCTTCCGATTTCAGTCTTTCTATATGGAATTGCACATTTGATGAAGAGATTCCAAGTTGCTCGGATAAAGATGCTCTTGTTATTCGGGGATTCTCCTTAATCAAAGCAATCAGCCTTTCTTTGGTGGACTGCTTTTCAATCTCGCCATTCTCTACATTATTCTCGCCAGCGTCGCGAGAATCCTTAGTCGATGACAATGGATAAGTGACTGTTGAGATCAGCATATCACTCTCAAATGTGACAGTTTTCCCAGTCAATTTTTCCCAACCTAATATTTTGTCAATGCCATATCCGGCATTTTCAGATAGTTTCGGATGACGGAATAGTCTGATTACACTCGGATTACGCGGCATAGATAGGACACGGCTCCGGAACTCGTCGGCATCAAGAATGAACCGTCCCGGATTCTGCATCACAATTCTGTCATCGAATACCCTTATCGTGGGATGTGCTGAAGCAAAATAATCTGAATGAGCGCAAAAATTAACCAATCCTTCACGCAAGCAGAACAGTTGTGAGTTGTCTTCTACACCGAATATGTCGGGTCCTTCCACATAAGGGGCATCTACAAAATTGCGCAGACGGTGCATTATAAGCTGAAAACTCTCCCATATATTTTCCTGCTCCGGCATACGGTAGGTATATCGCTGTGAGGCTGTGGCGTAAGAATCACCCGGTATCTCCATATAGTCTATCCAAAAGTTGGGTAATGCACCGAGTACGGATTCCCGTTTGCCAAACATCAGGAGACTGCCATACGACAGTTTGCCCGCTGAAAGAACGATGTTCAGTTTTCTGCAAAATTCTTCATCATCCAGTGTGGGGTACGATAAGGGACGATTGAAATCACGGAGATAGCTGCGATAGGACGCAATAGAGTCAAGATTGATGTCATTGAAACTTGAACCGGGGACTTCCATTTCTGATTTTGCTCCGAAAGATGCGTCTCTCACAATCGCATCGACTTCCAGATCAGTGGCGAGGGTATCGCCGCTACCTGTTCTGACATACACCTCTCCACTACTTTTAATTGCAACAGGCCGGTGTGGCGACAAAGGTATCTCAAAAGCAAGAATATCCTTACCGTTAATCTTATATCTCATGGCTTTACATGAGACGGGGGCATTGAATTTTGTGCGGGAACGTAATGTGGTGATTATATCCTGCTCCATCTGTTCAGGATTCGGCACCCCGTTGACAACGTAAACGGAGCCATCTGCGGTCTTCTTCTCTTTAATCCCAAGTATTATCCAACCGCCCTCAGTGTTGGAGAAAGCACTGACCGTCTCCCACATGGATTTGGGAAGACCGCCCGAAGCCTCTTTGACCTCAAAGTCGTCCCATTCTATATCATTGAGCCTTGCGAGCAGTTCTTCTTTTGTCATTTTTGCGCGTATTAGACTGCAAAGTTACTAATTTTTCGGCGATTATAGCTTAGGATTCAGATATTTTGGCTAAATTTGCAGTCGGAATGGCATCGCCTTTCCACGACATTTTGGAAAAATAAGAAGCGTTATGCTTATCTTGTAGTTTGTGAACGTAGGAAATTCAGAAACCGATGCAAGGGATAGCATAGTGGTTCTCACGCATATAGCGTGGGTCACTATTGTTACATCTGCATCAAAGGTTTCCTACGACCTACAAACTAAGACGTGGCATAGTTGGCTCACGTTTTCTTTAATTAATCTCTCCACCGAGTCAGTGGAATAATTGGCTATAGGTTATGAATAAACTGATTCTTACCTCCTTGATTGGCACAGCCCTCTTGATAACGGCGTGCAGTGATGACAACACAGTTTTCAACGAACCAACCCCGATAAGGGCTTATGAGACGGATGTCGAAGTCCTTTCGCAGTTTGTCGAGGTGAACAGTAGCACAGGGCTATTCTCCATCAATCCTGACAGGAAGGTTACGGCAACCGACTACGTTGTCAACCGCTCACGGGAACAACTGCTAGAGGTCAGCTCCATAAACCGGATTCGGTTTGAGCGCGAAATGGAGCAGGCGAACAATCTTATAGAAGCATATAGAAATGCCGAGAATGTCAGTGTGATATACACAATCCGGACATCGGGATTGGTACGGAACAATGGCGGAGGGACAATGCGTCTGTCAAAAGTTCAGTCAGATAAGATGGGCGGAAAAACAGTGGCCCGGCTGTCGGTGTCAGGCGATGATATTTGCCGAACTGGCTTTTTCTCTATGGAAAATGACAAACGACTTACTGTAAGTTCCGGTAATACATCCACGTTTTATGTATCACAAATCTCTTTTGTGACATCTGACAAAGCTAACAAGGGTACAATCCTTATAGTCGGATTAGGTATGAATACACTGCCATACAATTATTCTATGGAATTGCCGGAGGCAGATGGTGAATATCTTAACATTCAGGGCAAGTCCCTAATTGGAAACGGCACTGTGACAATAGGAATATCCGAATGAAACATATACAGCTTCTCATAATCATATTATCCTGTGTGCTTCTTGCCTCGTGTGAGGAACGCACAGGTTATTATGACGCTGACCAGAAAGAGATAATCAATCTCCTTACCGGCGTAGAGTGGAAACAGACATACGAATATCGACCTGATTTCGAGCCAACTGAGTATAGAGAGGAAGGCCGGATCTATAAGTTCAACGTCAACGGTACCGGCTCATATAAATGGGCAAATTGGAACGACGAGACAATCAAGGGCGATCCGGTTTACTTCCGTTGGACTTTCACTACTGATAATTTCACTGTCATATATATTGACAAGTCAGAACAGTTTTGGCTAATAGACAAGCTCACACCCTCGGAATTATCCGTAACAAGTGCTTTTCAAGACCCGGTGCTTTATCCAAATACCGATAAAATTGTTTGTCGATTCACACCTCTAAGGTAACGTTAGTTTAAATTGTCTCGATTCATAACATATCTACTTTGTCTATTTGTTACAGCAATAGCCGTGGCGCAGGTCAATGTGTCGGGCAAGGTTGTTGACAAGGAGAGCAACGAACCGCTGACCGGGGCTTCGGTGATTGTCAAGGGTGCGGACGGCAAGATAAAGAAATACGCCACGTCGAAAGGCGACGGCGGTTTCGCCATGTCGCTGCCGTCAGTGGCAGGTTGTCGGTTGGAGGTGTCGATGATGAGCTTCGCCAAGCAATCGATACCGCTCGATAGCGTTTCTTTTCCGATAACCGTTCAGCTTGAACCGGGAACTACACTGCTTAAAGAGGTTACGGTCAAGGCTGACCGCATACGTGAGCAGGGTGATACTATCACATATAATGTAGGAAGCTTCGCCCAGCAGCAGGACCGCTCAATCGGTGATGTGCTCAAACGTATGCCGGGAATCAACGTGGAGCAATCCGGCAAGATACAGTACCAGGGAGAGGACATCAACAAATTTTATATCGAAGGCTCCGACCTCCTCGGCGGCAAATACGGCATTGCAACCAACGGCATCAGCCATGAGGATGTTGGCGCGGTCGAGGTTATGGAGAACCACCAGCCGATGCAGGTGCTGTCGGGAATATCATTCTCCGACAAGGCGGCTATCAACCTCAAACTGAAAAACAAGGCAAAGGCAACGTGGAGTTTCCACGGCGATGCCGGAGGCGGCTACTCATGGCAGCCCGACGGTGCGATATGGGATGGTGAACTGTTCGCTATGGCGGTGATGCCAAATTTTCAGAACATAACCACATTCAAGACCAACAACATCGGCGAAGACCTGTCGGCACAGGCCACGGACTTTTTCGCTTCCCGCCGTGGAACTGACCTGAGCCGATATGTCGGTGTGTCGCTCCCCGGAGTACCTAATCTCAGCCGTAAACGCACACTGTTCAATCGCTCGGCACTTGTTTCGACCAATGCCCTTTGGAAACTAGGACGCGGAGAGTTCAAGACACAGATTGACTACTCATTCAACCGTATCACGGCAGAGGCGGCAAACGTAACGACCTACTTTCTCAACGACGGCAACCGTGTCGTTACTGAAGACCGCAACGGCGTTGACCGCTCACACTCGCTGTCGGGCAAATTTATCTATGAACTGAACCAGAAGACTGCATTCATCAACAACACCCTGAAAACCAATATCGACTGGGATGATGTGCGCCTGGGCGTCACCGGTTCACTGTCCAACAACCAGACGGCATCGCTTCCCGACTACTATGTCGGCAATGATTTCAAAATCATCAAGCGTTTCAACGGTAAACACCTCGTCACTTTCATAAGCAAAAACGAATGGGAGTCACTGCCGCAGACGCTTTCCGTGTCGATAAATGACGGATTTATGCGTCAGCAGGTCAAAGACCATGCTTTCTATACCAACGAGAGTGCCGCATACGCTTTCTCCGTCAAGGGTATCACAATCAGTCTTGAAGGAGGTGTCAAAGGATATGTCAGAACTATGAGGTCAGAGTTACCGGACATGCCGGAGGAAATACCGGGCGAGACAACGAATGTGCTGAACACAAACTATTTCACGGTTTATGCTACCCCGAAATTCGAGTATTGGGTGAGACGTGTCAACTTCACTCTAAATGCTCCCGTCAGCTTTGCCCATTATACCTTTGACAAGGCTCTTGCCAACCGTAGCGAGGTTTATTTCTCGCCGTCATTGAGCATGAACTGGAAACCCAATAACCGCTTTGAGATGAGCGTGAGCGGTGGCACCGGACGTTCGCCGATGGATCTCAACATGATTCAGCCCGGATATGTGATGACAAACTACCGCTCGTTCCGTCGAGGTGTCGATGACTTCTATAATTCGTCCTCCCAACGGGTATCCGGCAGACTATCCTACAAACACACCCGTCGCGGAATATTCGCAAACGCTATGGTGATGCAGTCATGGAGTCACAGACCCTACACTTTGGCACAGCAGCTTTATGGCGACTATGTGGTTTATTCCTACACCGATGCCGAAAGCGACGGACAGATGCTGATGGCAAGCGGCAACATAGGCAAGACACTTGACTTCATGCGAGGTAGCGCAAACATCAACGGTTCGTTCAGCCGCAATGAATCGCATCTGATTTCAGAGAATACCAATGTCAACTCGGTCGGCACTTCGTGGTCGGTAGGCGCAAAAATCAACGGAGCGCCGCTGCGCTGGTTCAGTTTCGACTACCGTTTCGAGTGGGCATCGAGCCGTATGTCCATGAACGGCACAAATGCCTCGTGGCTCGGAAATATGGAGAACGGGCTTCTGCTCAACATCATGCCCCACCGCAAATGGGAATGGCACATAAGCGGCGAACACTACCGCAACGAACTGACTGCTGATCAGTTCAAAAACGTGTTCCTTCTCGACACCAAGGTGATCTTCAATCTCAACAAGCGACTTGAGCTGTCCGCCTCGTTGAGCAACATCTTCAATCAGCGCACATACAATTACACGACATACAATCAGCTCACCTCCTTCGAGAGCCAACGCTGGCTCCGAGGCCGCGAGCTGTTAATCTCAATATCTCTCAGAAAATGAACAGACTAATTACATCAATCATCATGTGCTTAGTGGCTATATCTGCAATGGCACAGAACAAAGCTGAAATCATTGTCAGCTATGATTCATCGTTCCCCAACAAATTCGGTAAAATCAACACCGGCAAAATGTCGCTTTTGGCTTCTACAACGGAAGCTAAGTATTTCAACGACCTAAGCCTTTGGGTGGATTCGTTGAAATCGACACCGGAGGGGAAGGCTCAATACATGGAGATAATCAAAAAGGCGTGTATGACTGTCGAGCCTGACGGTTCAGTCTCGTTTGACATGAGAAAAGGTCCAACCAAACCTACTAACAGCTATGTTTTCACTGACCTCGCACAGGACTGTCTGACGCATTACAATAAATTTGGTGAAGATAACGGATATTACACCGAGCCGCTTTCCGAAATGCAATGGACAATAGTGGAAGATTCTACCGCAACAGTCCTCGGTTACGAATGTATCATGGCTGAAAGCGATTATCATGGCCGCCATTGGAAAGCATGGTTTGCAACGGAACTGCCGATGCCATTCGGTCCGTGGAAACTTCACGGACTGCCCGGTCTAATCCTTAAAGCCGAAGCCAATGGTGGCTTCTCGTTTGTAGCTACGGGACTTGAACGTACCTACCGCATTATGACACCTATGTATATGCAAGGCGATTATTCGAAGGTTGACCGCAAGGAAGCTCTGAAAAATGCCGAATATTTTGCCAATAATGAAGAGAGCATTATGAATGCCCAAGGTCAGAATGTGAAAATATACTCCACCGACGACCAAGGCAACAAAATCGAGACCCCTAAATATGACGGCCTTAAACACAACATCGAACCTGACTACAAAATGAAATGAAAAAGATACTTACATCAATCATCGTGTGTTTTGTGGCGGTAGCCGTGAGCGCGCAACAGAAGGCTGACATTGAAGTCAGTTATTCAGAAATCTCTTTCTATGAGAACGGTGTGGAAAGAGGCAACAAATATCATCTTCTTGCAAATGCAGGGCAGTCAAAATTTTTTAATCCACGTTCCGAAGAGATAGATTCGCTGACATCAACCCCCGAAGGACTTGCCAACTTCAAAAAGACGCAGGAGGCAGCGTTGCAGGCCATGATAGCGCAGGGCGCGATAGACGTGACCAAAATGCCACGTAAAAAGGAGACTTTATATGTCGTGAAGTCAGCTGCCGATTCTACCATCACAGTCTATGATGTGATAGGGACTGACGAGCCTGTCTATTACACAGAACCCTACTCGGAGATGGTGTGGGAAATCGGCGACAGCACGAAAACAATACTCGGCTACGAGTGCATACAGGCCGATACAGATTATCATGGCCGTCACTGGACTGCATGGTTCACTCCAGATATACCGATTCAGGACGGGCCATGGAAATTCCATGGACTCCCCGGCCTGATACTTGAGGCAAGAACTGGCGAAGGTAGGTATGGTTATGTCGCTGATGGGATTGAGAGATCAGACAAGGTAATAAACGGCATATACGGAGCTGATACGTATGAAAAACGAGACCGAAAGGCAATATTACGAGCTATGAGAACCATGCGCGACAATCCTATGGGGCATCTTAACGCCAAGGGAATTAAAGTGGAAATCTCTCCGGAAACCTTGTCAAAGGAATCAAAGGGCGGAGATTTTATAGAAACGGATTATCGTTAATTTGAGTGCTATGAGATTATTTTCTCTGATAATACCTACTACACTTGCAATAGTCTTTTCAATTGCCGTCAGCGCAAAAGAGCCGACAGTCATTCCGGGAATTGAAATGGTTGATGTGGAAGGTGGCACTTTCACAATGGGGCTTGATGAGGACGAGGCTGAACACCTGTATGAGGCCTCTAAACATGAGGTAACATTGCCCGATTTCCGTATCAGCAAATATGAAGTGACACAAGAATTGTGGGAAGCCGTTATGGATGAGAATCCGAGCATTTCAAAAGGAGATAAATTGCCTGTGGAAAATGTCTCATGGCACGATGTGCAGATATTCATAAAGAAACTGAACAAGCTGACAGGTAAGAAATACCGTCTGCCGACGGAAGCCGAATGGGAGTTTGCAGCAAAAGGTGGGAATCTGTCAGAGGGTTACATTTTCATAGGAGACAATGAAATAGATAAAACTGCGTGGCATTTTCACAATTCGGATAAGCATACTCATCAGGTCGGTTTATTAAATCCAAATGAGCTTGGAATATATGATTTGGGGGGCAATGTTACTGAATGGGTTCAGGACTGGTTTGGTCATTACTCTGAGGAGCCGCAGAGGAATCCCAAAGGAGCAAGGAAATCTGAGACTGGGAAGATACTACGCGGTGGGTGTTTTGGCAATCTGCCGGAATATAACAAACCGGGATGCCGATTTGTAAGCAATCCGAATTTCAAATCTCAATATATAGGTTTTAGATTGGCAGAATAATCTTCATTAGAGCAAGAAACTAATGTATTGAGTTTTTATTAAAGCAAATGCTAATAACGGTTGTGGTTGATTCCACTCCCGTTATTGGCATTTGCTGTTTTCACGCTATTGTCATTCTATCGGTTTGATAGCGTAGTTGTTGGGCATCATATGGTAGTCGAGAGGTATCAGAAGCTCTGACATATTGCGTTTTCCTTCTGCATCTATCGCGGAATAAACCATAGTGTCATCGAAAGCGATGTGCCGGAAGCCGTGCATTTTACCGTGGCGCATCAGGAAGTCATGGAACGACGGGAACAGTCGGTCAATGTCCTTGGGAGAGCATCCGAAGCTGGCGACAATCAGAAGATTGTCGGGCAATCCAAGATAGCTGTCGCTCCGCTCCCAGCAACGGAGATATAGATTGAACATCATAGGCTGGAACAGCGAGAAGTTGCATCCGCAGTTTGTAGGGTCGCAAACGACCTGAAAACGCTTGTCGAGATTGCGCTCCACCCACAGCTGCAAGTCCTCGCCAAAGTCGAGAAGCCTGTTGGAGAGTCTTGTCCTAAGATACGAGATAATAAGTCCTTTCTGTCTCATAATTCCTCAATGTCAGTGTTTCAATCCCCTGCGGGGCTTTTGTGCATATTTCTTTCGCATACGGTCGAACTCCTCCAATGTCTGAGGGTCTTCGGGCGCATGGGTCTGGAACAGGTCGCCCAATGCTCCTATCGCACCGACCGCTATGCCGACTCCCTCTTCAAGCACCGATGCCTGTTCTTTCGGTGGTATCGGATTCGCCCATGTGGTCTGAACCTCGATTGAGCGGATTCGTTTCTCGTATGCCTTTTGATTATGGTCGAGAGACCGGGACAGATGGGCGAAACTGTATTCCTTGCCGACTTTAGAACCGGGGAACACATGATTCTCCTTGCCGTCATCATATCCGAAAGACACTCCCTGACGCTCACCCGTATTGGGATTGCATTTGAACTCCACCGATATGCCGTTGGCTTTTAGAGCCCTTTCAAGCTGCTCCCAGTTACGGCACTGCGGCACCACCACTTCAAGAATGTCGCTGATATGATATTTGGCGGCATCATGCGGTCGGAGACGCTCCCGGTTGACTTTCTTCCGGCTTTCGCCCCAATGCAGTCCATATTGCCGGGTTATATCCTCGCAAGCCTTCTGACTGCGGAAACGGTCGTTATGGTCGGAGATAGTCTTGCCATTGTTATCGACACGGCTATAGACAATGTGGCAGTGCGGATGGTCATGGTCGTTATGACGGACAATCACGAAGAGGGTGTCCCTGATACCCATCCGTTCCATGTAATCATGGGCGATTGTCTTCATCAGTTCCGGGTCTGCCTCCAGCTTCGGCTTGTCCTCAGGAGAGAAGTCAAGAGAGATGTGGACACAATTGATTTCGACACGAGGGTTCATCTTCGCCTGTGCGTCAAATTCAAGACACATCAGGTCGGGTTCATCGGAGGCCATGCTGGAGTCCATCGGCTTCAGCTTCCAGTTCCGGGTGATATATTCAAGCGCACCGCTTGCGCTTGAGCCCTTTGTTATCTTAGCCACCATAGGTAATCGAGTTTAGGATTGAACGGATTTCTCTGGCAAGCGCGGTCAGATCCGCAGCCGCAGAGCGATACCCTGCGGCGTTTGCCTGATGAGCCGCCTGATTGAGATTAGTCGCCATGCCGATAAGTTTCCGGACTGCCGACATCATGTCGGGCGAGATGCGTTCCTTGACGTATCCCTTCTCTATCAGCGAGCGGATGACACCGCTCTTTGTCTCACCGCTTGCGCGAGAATAAGCACCAAGCCGACGATAGAGAGGGTCGGAAAGGCGGGTAGAGACCGTATGGTCTTTGGGTAAAGTATTCTTCATAATCATTGTAATGGTTAAGGTGATTGAATTGGCAACAGCAAGTTTTGTGACCAACGGGAGCCGCCCCTTCTGCGTTTCGTGCAGCACGGGGCGAGTCGCCGTATGTATTACATCGGCATAAACTTGCTTTACCGATTCTTTACGGTTTGTTTACGATACTGCCGTCAATGGCTTATCAGCCATAGAGCCATAGGTCTATAGGTCTATAGGTAATTAGATAGATAGAAACATAGATTACAGGATGATTCAAAAGATACATCGGTAGATATATCTTACTGTAGATTGATATGTCAATCCATAAATCTATAGTTAATATCCTAATATCTATATGCGTGTTCACGTCTATGGTCTAAGCCTGTTCGGATATGCGGCTACGTCGCTACAGACTGACAACATCATGTGTGATTTGTCATTCGCAAGTCAAATCACAGGAGTGAAAGAATGAGAATTTGAAATTATGAACCGATGAACGTCTGAATAACTGAACCAATGAACCGATGAACACCTGAACAACTGAACCGATGAAAACTCAGCCGTTCACAAAACTGAATCATCATTCTGTCATCCGGCATCACCCGTAGGCGTGCAATCAGAATACCTGCTGCATTCTTCTTCGGTCATCTCGCTTACGCCGACAAGCTCCATGTCGAATGTCTCGACAAGTTTTCGGAGAGCTGGATTCCGTTGCATCATTCCTTCGAGTATGCCCTGCGGTGTAAGCTCTGAAATGAGATAGTCGGCAATATCGAGACCGGACTGCCTCTGCTCCTCGCTTGCGTTTCTTTCAAGGAAGTCGAAGATGCGGGCGGATATTCCGAGGGATTTCATCATCGGTATCCTGGCACACCAGTCTTCCGTTGCACCGAGGTCGGGAACAAGGAACACCTCTCTGCCGGAGAGAACCGAAAGAACCTCGCTGTTGAACGCGCCGTTCTTGCCTCCGGTGGCAAGCCATACGAACTGTGGCATGTAGTGGGTGGCGATGACAGCAGATTTCTCACTCTCGACAATGGCGACTGCATCATCGGGGCGGGCCCGCAACTGATGCTCTCCGAAAAAAACACTGCCTGAGGTTGAAGTCGGGCAACCTCATTACAGAATGAACCCAGCTGACATGGTTGAACGGCTCCTTGACACGATGCCAGGTTTTCCAGTCGTAGAGCATGATTTTTCCTGTGCGGATTTCTCCGTTGACATCGGTCTGCCAGAACACACATGAACCCTGCCAGTGGCGTGACGTGCCGATGTTGAAAAGGTCCATCAGTCGTGTTGCTTCCTCTCTGCCGACAATGGCGGCTATGAAAAGAAAGAAATTATTGGAGCCATAGCCCTTCATGGTCTGTCGCATCAGAGCGCGGTCAATCGTTGACGGCGGTCCGGGCGGCTGACTTTCCGGGATATGTCGGCTGTATGCCTTGCCGCCTCCTTGACCCGAAATGTACGGCGATATGTCGCTGTTCTTTTCGGAGGCTTCGGGATGGTCGGCAAAGTATTGTTTCGGAGTGTAGTGATAGCCACATTTCTGCTCACGGTTACAGCGTCCCACATAGTCGGGAAATACAATCTTTTCTTCGGTGTCGATATAACGGACAAACGAGCGGGGACGGTGGCACTCCGGGCAACAGTGTCGGCTGCCGGGATTGCGGTACGGCTGGAGTATAAATCTGAACTGACTCATAATCGGATTGTAATTTTTGTTTTGCGTAAAACCCTTTGCATTTTCCGCACTTTCGCACTTTGACAGCCGAAAGGCGGTCAAAAATCGTGTTGAAAATGCGAAAGTGCAGAAAGTGCAATAGACTTTTCAGATTTTGGAATATTTGCCGTGGCTCTCCCTGATGAAGAGTATACCGTTGGCTTTGTCTTTCAGCCACTGTTTGAAAGTACGCTCCGACATGCCGTTTCTGCCGGCTATGGCTACTCCCTCAGCCGTTGTGAAATGTTCAGGCAAATCAGCCAAGACAGCACACTGAATGTCGGGCATTGCCTGTTCGGTGATTATCTTTCTCACTTTGGTGGCGGTGGCTCTGAAATACTCGGTAAGCCGGATTGCCTTTGACACGGTGTCGGCTGATATTGTCAGCTCTCCCTCGCCACACGCCCAGTGCGCCGCCTGTAATATCAGACAGAAACGGACAGCGTATATCTCCAGTTTACTGGCGATAGCCCTGACAGTGTCGCTCTGTCCGGCATTGCAGCGGTCGGTCGTCGCGTTCTGCCAGTCGAACAGGAGGTCTATTGCCTCTTGTGTAAAGCCAAGCATACGGGGGACAAAATCGCCGTTTGCGTCAACCTCTGTGGAATGAGACATCAGTTTCTGCAACACCGCTTTCCATTCTTCGGTCATGGGGAATGTGGGGAGTCTGCGTTCCTTGTTCCATTTGCCCATATCCTGATTGACCGGGATAACGAAGAGGATTCTCTCAAGAAAACCGTTTGACGAGCGACTGTTGGAGGCGAGTTCCCAAAGGATTTCCGGCTGAATGGTGCCGCAGACGCAGATGAAAGGACGGCGGATGAAGATACCGCTTGCACTACTCTTGCGGTCGGCCATGGCAAATTTATTGCTGAACACCGACATCCAGAATTCGGATTCCGAACCGTTGTTATAGCGGTTGAAATTCTTGAACCAGCCTGAAAACTCATCGGACACAAGACACAGACCGCGTTTGTTCTGCGAGTGGATACGGAGAACCGCCTCGGGCGTTATGTCGGAGATGATGAACCTCTTTCTCTCCGGCTCTCGGGGATTAGGGTCGAGTCCCTGCTCGGCTCTTTTCTTGGCGGGGATATTCAGCGTGTCGAGATACTGGCGCATTTCTTTCTCGAACTGCGCTGCCATTTCAGAATCGTGGTCGATCAGCGGATGCATGGCATAACTCAGCGGATGTGACTTGCAGGCACCGGGTCTGCCGACAAGTGCGAGAAAAAGGATGGCGTTCTCCTTCCAGCCGGGGATATGCTCCACCATCATCGTGTTGCCTATGGCTGTGGCTACCGCCACAAGCAACGAGGGCGCGAGATAATCCTCAGGGAAACCGATTGTGGCTCTGGCCTCACGGACTATGCGCTGCATCTTGTATGGCAGCACGTCGATGGGGAAATCAGTCCCGGTGTTGCGTCCTGTGGTTTCCTGCTCTGTTTCCTGACCGGACTCACGGAGTTTCACCATCTCGCTGATGATGGCATCAGGGGTAATCATTTTTTCTTTCATCGCTTACCCCCTTTCTTCTTTGAATCGGAGGGCTCAAGGATACCGATGGCGTTGCCGTCTATAAGCTTAGTACGCACCCATTCTTCGAGCTGGGATTTGTAGAAGTGAAGTCTGTTCGACCCGTCAAACTTCTGATAAGGGATCTCACTCTTGCTTGTCAGTTTGTAGAGCTGGGCGTTGGAGATCTTGTAGCCTCTTGAATTGAGGAAGTCCAGTGCTCCTTTGACACCCAAATGGTCGGAGTCCTCGACATGGCATTCCTGACGCTGCGAGGGTCGGAGTTCCTCTATCAGTTCATGAAAGACTTCGGTCGACACACTTCGGATAAGCTCTTTGAGCATACCGATGATGCCCGCGTTGTCGGCGGGCAACGGATTCATAATACTTGTGTTCATTGTTGGATTGGATTTAGTGGGGTTGGAATTTTTGTTTAGAGACTCATAGCGCATAGGCTTACGGGGTGATTAACTCTGAATATGGTTTCTTCCATACCAATATCTGGGGTGTTGCCTAGAGGGTTGAAAACGTCACGGCGGCCTCGGCTACACCCGGAGGGATTTAGCCGCTGTGACGGTTGACAATTGAAAATAGCGAGTCGGCTTGAAGCGCATGTCGGCGTAGCCGGTGCGCGGTGGCGAAGCTATCAAGACCGACCGCAAAATTAATTTGATTTACCGGGGTCTGTACTATGCAAAATTCGGAAGAATGATGAAGTCTAAATTATTTTCTTCGATTTCGGGTAGATACAAGACAAGCCGGACACTTATCGTGGCGCATATCGAAATGCGTTCGGTAGGTATCGCGTTATGTTACGATATGGGTGTAAGGAATCCTCCCTCTGCCTTTGAGGGAATTTTGGCGCGTATGGGTGCATGAAGACCTTATCCGCTTCCGTGCGGATTTGTGCCACGTCTGTCTGCGTCGGCGAGGTCATGGAAAATGTCCCTTATGACTTTGCAACACACGACTTTCAAAAAAAGTTCACTCGACAAGTGAATTTTTAACATTTTAGCCCGAATTGTCTTGAATAAGTCGAGCGTTGTCCGGTACGCGTCCAATGTTTTCCACGTTAAGCCAATAAATTAAGATTGACGGAAAGCGACTCTTCGCAATCCCTTATTTAAGTTACAAAAAATCTCAGACATATCCAAATTGTAGATGTGCAGGGACACATATTTTTGAAAATCAGGCGACGTTTTGGTGTCTCAGTTATTCTTTTTCGCCGTTCAATAACTCCCAATCCGGAATGTCTTTCAGACTATCCTCCCGGACAGCCTATATTAATATACAAAAATTTTTCGAGATTACCAACAATAGTTCGTTAAAAAATTATTCATAGGCTAAGCGGCATCTACCGCCAAGCCAAGGAGTTCTTTGACAAGTTTAGCATTTAAAGTCTTGTTCGGGTCAATTCCGCTCAGGTCA
>NZ_CAJTCF010000055.1:0-27720 GCF_910574735.1 Duncaniella muricolitica
AGACTGAATATCAAAACGGAGAGCCGGATACGCTGGAAGGTGTACGTCCGGTTCGGAGGCGAGTATTTGGAAACCGGTCATGATTATATGACACGGCGCCGGGTGCTTAGCCTACACTACAAGTATCCGGACCTCACTACCATTGCATATAACCACATGCTCAACCATCAGGAGGGGTATGGCAAAAATCCGCCATCATTTTATGTGATCAATTTCGATGACCCGGAAAGGAGCCACAGGTGTAATCCTATCCATCCGGCCTTCATGTCGGATATTGCTGATGCCTATGAAAGTGCATACACTATCATGCTCAACTTGAACCGCTCGTGGGTGCAGAAACAGGGTGATTTCTTTGTAGAGTCTCCCATTGTACTCTTTGCGGCCATCATCTGGTATCTTCGCATCTTTGAGAACGGAAAATATTGCACGTTCCCTCATGCGATTGAGTTTCTCTGTCGCAGATACGAGGATATTTTCCCAATCCTCACCAGCTATCCGGAACTTGAAAATTATCTTTCTCCGTTTATGGATGCTTGGTTAGGTGGAGCCGCAGAGCAGTTGGCGGGTCAGATTGCCTCGGCAAAGATACCGTTGTCCCGAATGATTTCACCTCAGTTGTACTGGGTGATGACAGGCGATGATTTCACTCTTGACATCAACAATCCTAATGAGCCAAAGATTCTGTGTGTAGGAAACAATCCCGACCGCCAGAATATTTATGGTGCAGCACTGGGTCTTTACAATAGTCGAATTGTAAAACTCATAAACAAGAAGGGTATGCTGAAGTCAGGAGTAATTATAGACGAACTACCTACCATATACTTCAAGGGTCTCGATAATCTCATTGCCACGGCACGAAGCAACAAGGTAGCCGTCTGCCTCGGCTTTCAGGACTTCTCGCAGTTGAAACGTGACTACGGCGACAAAGAAGCCGCCGTGGTGATGAACACCGTCGGCAATATCTTCTCCGGGCAGGTTGTCGGAGAGACTGCCAAGACACTTTCCGAGCGTTTCGGTAAGGTGTTACAGAAACGTCAGTCTATCTCCATCAACCGTCAGGACGTAAGCCATTCGTTCAACACACAGATGGACAGTCTTATTCCGGCCAGCAAGATTTCCACCTTGACACAGGGTATGTTTGTCGGAGCGGTCAGCGACAACTTCGACGAGCGTATCGATCAAAAGATATTTCATGCCGAGATTGTGGTGGATAATGAGGCGGTAAAAAAAGAGACTGCCGCCTACGAGCCTATCCCTATTATCACTGACTTCAAGGATGACACTCCTGACAAGTCAAAGATGAAGGCTGAGATACAGCGTAATTATGATACCATCAAACAGGACGTCATAGACATTGTGAGGCGTGAGACAATGCGTATCGCAGCCGACCCCAAGCTGAGACACTTGCTGGATATGAAGCCGAGATGATAGATTTTAACATTTGGAGCTTTTGAATATCAAATAGTTATCCATATACTACATACTAAAGAGGTGCTATGAAGAAAAATGTAATTTTTTTCTCTCATGGCACCTCTTTTTATTCTTCTTGAATACTGTGAATTACGCACTTTACCGAAATGGGGTAAAATGTTAAAGCCATTGTGGGGTACATATATACCATACAATACAGGGGTCTGACAATCGCCAATTTTGCATCAGAAATTCAAACGAATAGAAAATGCAAAACGAAAAATTAACCCAGAAACTTGCCGATGTCGCAGGTGTCGTAAACAACGACAGCGACACAAAGGCACTGCTCTTGGAAATCTCTGAGAAGCTTGGTATTCTCATTGATTTGCAAAGAGCCCGGAATCCTCCCGCTCAGGAACCCGTAACTAAAACCGAAGATGACGGAGTGATAGACACAAGCTGGATAATCCCGCACAAACTGTATGACAACAGTCAGTTCTGCCGGATATTCAATGTCGCCAAAATCACCGCTCAGAAGTGGCGTTCCTCCAAGCTGATAGCCTATATACTGATTGGAAAGAGCGTCCGCTATCAGGGAAGCGACATTATCAGATTCATAGAAGTCTATGCCGCCCGTCGCAATTACAAAATCTTTCCGATACCGGATGAATAAGCGGATCGGGATAATCAAAACAACATTTACCCATACCCACAACAATGGAATCCACACCACAAGAAGAAGTGCTGATAGCCCGCAATAATGAAACCGGGCAGGTAGGCGCGGTGACCGGAGTCAATGATGACGGCACACCAAAATTGACTGACGTAAAATCGTCAAAAATCTCTGACCTTATCAAATTCTCAAAAGGCCAGAATCCCATCGAAGCATTCCTGTCGAATTTTTTGCGGCAGGTGAATAACCCCTCGACTTTCGGATTCTTCAAAGTCCCGGCAGACCGATATGAAAGTGTCGGACATGCAATGGCAGACTTCATTCAGGAACCGGAGAAGAATGCCGAGATTCTTAAAGACTTCAAGGTTGATGTGCCCCAGACACAGCAAACCGAAGTCAAGGAAGAATCTCCCGCTCAGGAGGTCGCACATGAAGAGCCGCCGAAAGAAACTGATGCTGTCAAATATCAGAAACCTGAACCCATCGACGGAAGCAAGGTAAACTGGGATGACCTCAAAGCCAAATGGGGACTCGACCGAAGTCTTCTTTCCGACAGCGATGTGAGCAATATGCTCAACAACAAGAAGTCCAAGCTCGTGACCCTCAATCCGACAATGTTCGGAGAGTCTTTCGAGTTGAAGGCAAGGCTTTCGTTCAGGGCTAATCCCGACGGCACAGTTTCACTTCGCCCTCATTTCATCACCACTGAGCCTAACCTCTCCGAGGAGTTCAAAGGTGTCAAGTTCTCCAAGTATGACCGCGAGATGCTTGAAAAGACTGGCAACCTTGGTAGAGTGGTGGAACTGACTGATGCCAACGGCAACAAGGTCCCCTCATTTGTGAGCATCGACCGTGACACGAAGGAGCTGGTATCGGTACACGTCAACAGCATCTATGTCCCTCCCAAAATCGGGAACACGGAGTTTACTCCGAAAGACATCGGTATCCTTAAATCCGGGAAGCAACTGCTGAAGGATTACACGGACAAGAATGGCAATACCTATCCGGTTGTCCTGCAGTGTAGCGCCGCCAACCAGAATATCGAGTTTGTTCCTCGCGCCAACCGTCTATTCCTGACGGAGAAAAAGGAACAGGCCGAAGAAAAAGCCGCTCAAAAGGAACACCATTCTGAAAATCCATCGCAGGAACAGATTGAGAAGAAGGGAAACTGGCTTCTCCCCAATGGAGAAATCAAGCCCATCGGCAAGTGGAAAGACTATCACTTCACAGAAGAACAGAAATCCGACTATGCCGCCGGCAAATCCGTAAAAGCCGAAGTCACAGATGACAAGGGGCAGAAAGCAACCGTCTATGTGAAATTCAATCCGGAGAAAGGTCGTCCCATTCCATACAAGAGCGACCCCGATTTGGCTCAGACAGTTACTCCCGCTGATGAAAGCAAGACCCAGATGGCTGTCAACAATGACGGCAAGGCCAACGAGGCAACGAAAAATATAGCCGAGCCTCTTTCAAAGGGTCAGGTCGCGCCCAAGGACGAAGACCAGCAGAAGCAGCAACGAAAGCCCAAAGGTCCCAAAATCTAACAACAAATCTCCAAACGAGTGTCGGCAGTCAATGCCGGCTGCCGACACTCCTAAATATAAAAAATCACAACCCCAAAAATTATAAAACAATGATTACTATAATCGCACAATCCCTCCGTATCGCCCGTAACATCTCCTACATTCTTCAGGCCGACATCGAAATGGACGGCTACTACGCCAACGACAAATACTTTATCACATGGACCTACGGTCACATGGTGGAGATCAACACACCTCGTGGCAACACCGGCTACTGGTTCCACGACGCATCGTTCCCTGTACTTCCGAAGGAGTATGCACTCAACGCTGCACCTTCGTCTCACTCTGAGTCCAGAAATACCCCGGACCCTCAGTTGGCGGTCCTCAAAAATCTTCTTGCCAAGAGCAAGCAGGTCATCATCGCTACCGACCCCACCATGCAGGGGGGTCTCATGAGCAGCTACCTCCTTCGATACCTCAAATTCGAGGGTAAGGTCACGAGAGTAATTCTCAATGACCTGATGAGCGACACTATCAAGAGCCGGCTCTACTATCCGAGCCATGACGAGAGCTTTGACCAAGCCGTCAGGGTTGCCTTGTTCAAAGACCGACTCGACTGGCTTGCCAACGTCAACGTGTCACGAGCCTTCGCTTTCGCCACGGGAATGAATACATATCCCGTCACCAGAACTGCGATGCCGCTTCTTTCGATGGTGGCACGTCGTGAAAAGAATATAAAGGAGTTTACTCCGCAATCCTATCATGTGCCGACACTCACAATCAAGGACAATGACGGCAATCTGTTCGCTTTCAGGTGTGAGAATATGTGGAGCGTCCTTCCTGACGACCTTACGGACAAACTGAGAGTCGGAGCAGAGGCTGCCGTTTCCAAATACGAAGTGGAAACTATCGACGAGGCAAGTCCGAAGCTCCACAACATCATCTCTCTTCAGGAGGAGGCCGCAAGAGTTTTCGGCATGGATCCTGTCCAGACCTACAAACTCGCCAGAGGTCTCTACGAAAAGAAACGAATCTCGTTTCCCGGAAACTCTCAAGCCGGAATCAGCCGACGCGATTACGATGACTTCAAAAAGAATGTCTATCCCCGCATGGCAGAGGCTCCGTGTTTCAAGGCATTCATCGACAACGGTTATCGTCCGGTCTTTACCAAAAGTGGCAAAGACGAATACAGCGCTGACCACGGGATAGTCCTGACCGCTTATCCATTCGTAGGTCTTACGCAGGAAGAGACAAAGATTATCTTCCTGATCGGACGGAGGATGATGGCGACTTTCTCACGCAGCTTCCGCTACCGCAAAACTACGGTTGAGGTAGAGTGTGCAGGTCAGACGTTCTTCAACACCTACAAAGAGGTAATCCGTCTGGGTTATAAGTCTCTCCGTAAGCCGGAGGACTATGCCGGAACTGATGCTCCAAATCTGGAGGCAAGCCAGACCGTCCACGTGGAATCTGTAGGTTCGGTGACAAAAACTACATCACCCCCCAAGCCTTATAAGGACGCGGAACTGATACGCGACTGTCATAGAGTCCATCTTCCCGATTTTCGGGACGGAGTGGTCAAGGACATAATGTTTCTCCAGTCGAAAGGCTATCTCCACCGCAACAGAATGGGAGAATACTCTCTGACGGAGAGCGGTAAGGCTCTGAATTACATAATCAGGGACATGGCAATTTCTGATGCAAATGTTCTTAAAACTCTTGACAGACTGGTCAATGAAACAGTAAAAGGTTCCGTGACGGAAGAGAAGTTCAACGCCATCATCGAATCGTATGTGACTGGTGTAACATCGCAGGTATTATCCTGTGCCAAACTCTTCAAACCGACCGAGACGGACATCAAGTGTCCCAAATGCGGCAAAGGCATCTTCCGCATCTTCGGTAAGATAGCCAAATGTACCAACCCCGAGTGTGGTCACTCAATCTATCGACAGATTGATGGTGTGACCATCAACAGCCGCGAGATTCGTAACCTCATAGTGGACGGTCATACATCTCCCATTCGGGGATTCATTGACGAGGACGGAAAGTCTTATGTCGGTCGCGTAGTCCTTGATGACGATTTCAGCCCTCTTGTCATCAATGTGCAGAAACATTAACCCATTACTAACTCAAAGTATGGCAAGGGCTCCTCAAAGGAGCCTTTACCATACATGACTAAAGCTGACAATATATGAAAGCCACCAATATACCGGCGTATCCATCACTGGATAAATACGTCGCCACTGTTCTCAACTACATGGAGGCACACAAGTTTACCACTGTTCCGGATTACCAAGAAATCGAATTGCAGGCAGACAGAGCCTATGACGCATGGAGCGAGACAATCAGAAGTGGTCACACAGTAATTCAGGCTGCTGAAATATCCAATCAGGTTCTTTTTGAAAATATTGGAGAATCGGAGTATGAGGTAGTTGAAGGCATCTTGAAGACATACTTTGGAGATACCGTTGACCTCTCTGAAGAAGAAGCAGTCAATTACTGGGTCAATCGTATCCTTGCCGATGTTCCTGACCTCTTTGAGAACTGTGAATTTTTAACTTATGGCATTTCTGCCGCAGACATAGACATTAACCGCGATGCCATCATCGGCCGCATTACAGAATACTATCAATCCTATGGCTTATAACAGACTACAGACTATGCGAGACAATATCGAAGCTATCAGGCTTGTCCTGAATCTCGGTGTTGGCGGACGCACAGCGCAGACTCCCGAAGAGCGGGAGATACTGCGCAAGTATGCCGGTTTTGGCGGGCTGAAGTGTATTCTCAATGATGCCAACGAGCTGGTGGATGCTGCCAAGTGGAGCAAGTCGGATATAGAGCTGTTCGCACCTACGGTTGAACTGCGTCGCCTTATTCATGACTATTCGCATGACGACAAGGAGTTTAATCGTTATATGGAGTCGCTTAAAGCGTCAACGCTGACGGCTTTCTATACAGACAACCGTATTGTTGATGCTATCTCTGACGCTCTGAAATATCAGGGCATAGAGGTGAAAAAGTTTCTGGAGCCGTCGGCTGGTCAGGGTGTTTTCGTGGATTCATTTCTACGAACTTATCCCGGCTCGGAGTGCCTATCGTTTGAGAAAGATTTGTTGACAGGCAAAATCTTACAGGCTCTGCATCCGTCAACCACGATAAATATCGAGGGCTTTGAGCGTATTGCCCCCGATTTCAACGGATACTTCGATGTAGCGGCCTCAAATGTGCCTTTTGGCGATTTTGCTGTGGCAGACCCCAAGTATGCGACAAGCAAGGAGATAGGCTACCGTCAGGCAGCGAAGTCTTTGCACAACTATTTCTTTCTCAAAGGTCTCGACCAAGTGAGAGAAGGCGGACTTATCGCATTTATCACATCGCAGGGTGTGATGAACGCTGCTTCGCCCTTTATCCGCATGGAACTCGTGAAACAGGCTGACTTTGTGGCGGCGCTGCGACTTCCGAACAATACTTTCTCGGATAATGCCGGAACTGATGTTGGCTCTGACTTGATTATTTTCCAGAAGCATACTGGAAAGAAATCTTTGTCAGCTGATGAAGAGTTCTTCATTCAGTCTGTGGTTGACCGTAGTACGAAGGTGCCGGGAAACAAATTCTTTCAGGCTTTTCCGCAGAACGTGATATGCACTGATGCTAAGGTTGGCACTGACCAGTATGGAAAACCGGCTATCGTGTACCACCATGACGGAGGTATAGACGGCATTGCCGAAGATTTGCGCAAAGCACTCGACGAGTCGTTGCACCTGCGTCTGAATCTGGAATTGTATAATTCCAACGGTATCAAACCGCCTACACCTGACCCAGTTACTCCAACGTCCACGCCTACACCCAAGCAGGATGCAAAAGTTGAGACTCCAAGGGCAGAAAAGAAGTCGAGCCTCACCAATACACCGCTGATGCAACAGTATCAGGAGATGAAGAAGAAACATCCCGATGCCGTATTGCTTTTCAGAGTGGGTGATTTCTATGAAATATTCGGCAAGGATGCGGTTACTGCCTCGGAGATATTGGGTATAACCCTGACCCGTCGCCAGACCGGTGTTGACAGCCGCATAGAGTTGGCGGGATTTCCGCATCACACCCTTGACACCTATCTGCCAAAACTTGTGCGGGCCGGTAAACGTGTGGCAATTTGTGAGCAGTTGGAAGACCCGAAACTGAAAAAGACTCCCAAGCAAAAGGTGGTTGAGACAGTTACGCCCAACCAGCCGCCAAAAGTAGAGCCAAAGCCTGAGCCTGGACCTGAACCTGAACCGGCTCCAACACCTGCCCCCACTTCCGTAGAGCCACCGAAGGTTGAATCTGTCAAAGAGATTGAAACTGACGGCAGTCCCGATTACACCGATAATCCCGACCCTCGTCTGTATGCCTACAATCTCTTTGGAGAGTTGGAGCCGATAGGCAAGCCTCGCCGTCAGCCCAAACCGGCTGATGACGCTCCCAAGCCGAAGCCGAGTGTGGAGGTCAAGGATATTCCCGTCAAAAAATTCCGTCCACTCAGTGAGAAAGAATTGGAATTTTACGGCTCGCTCAACTGGGAGGACAATCCGCCTATCAACGGTTTTTACGAAACCATGATGTCGATTGCCCACCGTCAGTTGGAAGAAATGCGACTGGAGCGTGAGGCTGAAGAAGCCGCCAAACAAGCCGCCAATGGCGAGACTATTCAAGAAGGTGGTACCACAATCCAGCGCACCGAAGGCGATTTCATTCCCGGTCAACGCTCAACGGTCAAGCCGGAACCCGTCGAAAGGGATATGTCGCCCCGTCCTTTCTCTGAGGATATTCAGTTCTTCCACCACAACGGCAGTATGGTCGTTCAGGACGGCATGGTGGGCTTCCTCTCGGAAGTACGCAAGACCGGAGCGACATTCAATCCGTTGGAGTTGAAGCCGGAACAGGCGAAACGCGCCATGCTCTATGTCACCATGTCGGAGACTTATCAGCAGCTCTACAACTATGAAGCTGAAACACATGAGGCAAGTGCCGGACTGCGCGAACACCTCAATCAGTATTACGATGAGTTTGTGGAGAAGTATGGTAATCTCAACGAGAAACAGAATGTGAAATTCATATTGATGGACGCCAATGGGCGTGACGCACTGGCTCTGGAACGCGGAGAAAACGGCAGGTTTGTCAAGGCCGATATTTTCGACCACCCGGTTTCATTCGCCATCGACGAGGTTACTTCGGTAGATACTCCGATGGAGGCTCTTTCTGCATCGCTCAACAAATACGGAGAGGTCAATCTCGAATATATGTCAGGACTGGTGGATATGGACAAGGATTCTTTGGTGGATAACCTCGAAGGACACATTTTCTATAATCCATTAGTTGAGAACTATGAGATGAAAGACCGCTTCATAGCCGGAAATGTCGTGGCGAAAGCCAATGATGTGAGGGCGTGGATTGACCGTGAGGAAGAACGCATCAAGAATTTTCCCGGATATGACGGAATTGAGCTGTTCATCGCCTTGTCGAAAGACTCACTCAAAGCGTTGGAGGAAGCACGGCCCCGTCGTATCGAGTTTGACGAGCTTGATTTCAACTTCGGAGAGCGTTGGATTCCGACGGGCATCTACTCAGCCTATATGTCGTACCTGTTCCACACCGATGTGAAGATTGCCTATTCTTCCTCAATGGATGAGTATTCGGCAGAGGCGACTCGCAAGAACATGACCATCTGGGAAGAGTTCTGCGTCAGGGGATATTACCGCACTTACGACGGTATGAACCTGCTGAAACACGCACTCCATAACACTGTTCCCGACATCAAGAAATCGGCGGGCAAGGACGATAACGGCAACGACATCAAAGTGCCGGACAACGAGGCTATCCAACTTGCCAATACCAAGATTGACGAGATACGAAATGGCTTCTCTGAATGGCTGGAAGCACAAAGCCCGGAGTTCAAGGAAAAGCTCGTTGACCTCTACAACGACAAGTTCAACTGTTTCGTGCGCCCTCAGTATGATGGTTCACATCAGACATTCCCTGACCTCAATATGAAATTATTGGGTGACAGATATGGAATCCACTCTATCTATCAAAGTCAGATGGACTGTATATGGATGCTGAAACAGAACGGAGGTGGCGTGTGTGATCATGAGGTGGGAACCGGTAAAACCCTGATAATGTGCATAGCAGCACATGAGATGAAGCGTCTTGGACTGGCTCACAAGCCTATGATTATCGGGCTTAAAGCCAATGTCGCCGAGATTGCCATGACCTATCAGACGGCATATCCCAATGCCCGGATACTGTTTGCCGATGAAAAGAGTTTCAAGGCGGACAACCGCGTGGCGTTCTTCAACAAAATCAAGAACAACGACTATGATTGCGTGATAATGTCGCACGACCAGTTCGGTAAGATACCGCAGTCACCTGAGATGCAGCAGCAAATCCTTCAGGCTGAACTTGACACTGTTGAAGAAAACCTCGAAGTGCTGAAACAGCAGGGTCACGACATAAGCCGCGGTATGCTCAAAGGTCTAATCAAGCGAAAGGAGAACCTTACCGCCAAGATTGCCACCATTCAGTACCAGATGGACCAGAATAGAGATGCCGTTGTTGACTTCAAGCAGATGGGTATCGACCACATCTTTGTTGATGAATCGCATCAGTTCAAGAACCTGATGTTCAACACCCGACATGACCGTGTGGCGGGTCTGGGCAACAGTGAGGGTAGCCAGAGGGCACTCAATCTGTTGTATGCAATCCGTACCATTCAAGAGAGAACCGGTAAGGATTTGGGCGCGACTTTTCTCAGTGGCACTACCATATCCAATTCTTTGACGGAGCTATACTTGCTGTTCAAGTATCTGCGTCCGAATGAGCTGGAGCGTCAGGACATCCGATGCTTTGACGCGTGGGCGGCAATCTTTGCCAAGAAGACAACCGACTTCGAGTTCAATGTCACCAATCACATTGTGGCGAAGGAGCGTTTCCGCTACTTCATCAAGGTGCCGGAATTGGCGGCATTCTATAATGAGATTACTGATTATAGAACCGCTGAAGATGTTGGAGTTGATAGACCGGAGAAGCGTGAGATTCTTCACAATATCCCTCCGACACCGGCGCAGGAGGCGTTCATCGAGAAACTGATGAAGTTTGCCGAGAGTGGCGATGCCACGATACTCGGACGCGCTCCGCTGTCGGAGACAGAGGAGAAGGCGAAGATGCTCATCGCCACGGACTATGCCCGCAAGATGGCTCTTGATATGCGCATGATTGACCCCAATGCCGAGGATGACCCGAACAACAAAGCGAGCCATTGCGCCCGGATGATTGCCGAATACTATCATAGGTATGATGCTCAGAAAGGCACACAATTTGTTTTCAGTGACCTCGGTACATACAAGCCCGGCGAGTGGAATGTCTATTCCGAAATCAAGCGCAAGCTGATAGAGGATTATGGGATTCCGGCGCATGAAATCAGGTTTATACAAGAGTGTAAAACCGAAAGGTCGAGAAAGGCAGTAATCGAGGCTATGAACAGTGGCGATGTGAGAGTTTTATTCGGCTCGACTTCAATGCTCGGAACAGGCGTAAATGCCCAACAGAGAGCGGTTTGTATCCATCATTTGGATACGCCGTGGCGTCCCTCTGACTTAACTCAGAGGGATGGCAGAGCCATGCGTGCCGGTAACGAGATTGCCAAGTTGTATGCTGATAATAAGGTAGATGTAATAATCTACGCTGTGGAAAAGTCATTGGACTCCTACAAGTTCAATCTCCTTCACTGCAAGGCGACATTCATCGACCAGCTCAAATCCGGCGCACTCGGAACACGTACAATCGACGAGGGTGCTATGGATGAGAAGAACGGTATGAACTTCTCTGAGTATATGGCAATCCTCAGTGGCAACACCGACCTTCTGGAAAAGGCGAAACTTGAAAAGCGAATTGCGGCACTGGAGTCAGAACGCAAAGCCCACAACAAGGGCATTTCAGATTCCAAGTTCAGGCTTCAGACCATCAGCCATGACATTGCCAACAATGAGGCGGCAATCGAGCGAATGAAAGCAGATGCCGCCCGGTATGCGTCAGTCGTCCAGCGAGACAAAGACGGCAACCCCGTCAACAATCTTACCATAGATACCTGCCACCTCTCCGATGAGAAGAATATGGGTATCCATCTGCAAGGTCTGGCGCAGCGTACCGACACACATGGTCAGTACCAGCGTGTCGGCGAGGTCTATGGTTTCCCCATCAGCATCATCTCGGAGCGTAATCTTGTTGACGGCAAGGAGACCGTTCAAAACCGCTTTGTGGTCGAAGGCAACTACAAATACAAGTTCAACAACGGCTTCATCGGCATGTCTGACACTCACGCCGCCTGTATGAACTTCGTCAACGCACTGGAGAAGATACCCGGCATCATCGAGCAGTATGAGGAACGCACCGCCAGACTCAAAACCGACGTTCCCCAGCTCGAAGCCATCGTTGCCAAGCAGTGGAGCAAAGAATCCGAGTTGAAAGACCTCAAAAGTGAGCTTGCCGCCCTCGACCGCAAGATCACCGCCGCCCTCGCTCCCAAGAAGGAGGAACAGGACGGAGAGGAAAACAAGCAGGTCAATACCGTAGAGGTTCCAAGCCAGACCAGCGATTCCAAGAAATCGATGGTGGCTGAGCCTGTAAATCCATACCAGCGAGAGCCGCTTAGGTCTCGTATTATAATCGGAGGATGCGGAGCCACTCCACCCGGAGGGTTTCGCGCCGCCGGTCCTAAACTCTAAATATTGAGACAGCCGACTGTGATTATAACAATCATGGTCGGCTGTCTATTTTATAGAGGTATTATGGTTTAATGAAAGCACCATAATGGCTATTTATAATCCAAGGGTATGCCTAAGTCTCTCATCCACGCATACAGCGTTTTGGGTGCTATGTTGAGTTCTTTAGAGGCTTTACGCTTGTTGCCGTTGCAATCACGCAGTGCCTGTTTTACTTTCCGTAGTTTATCAGTGTGTGTGTCAGTAGCATCTACTACCGGGTGCATTATTATAGCATCGGCGGCAATACGTTTATTAGGGCTGATTAGAACAGCATGTTTGATTACGTCGAATAATTCACGAAGATTTCGAGACCAGACATGTTCGCATATCACTTTCAAGGCGGCTTTCGTAAACACCTTCTCCGGTATGTTGAGCGAGACACAATAATTCTTCAGAACTTCGATTGCAAGAAGCTCTATATCCTCCTGATAATCCATGAGAGAGGGTACCTTTATCACATTGCGTTGGAGTATCTGTATGAGTTTGGGAGAACAGATATGCCCCGGAATTTTATCCTCTATGTTGATGCGGGTTGAACAGATTATAATACCATTGAATTGATTTTTATCAGTGTTTACCTTTAATTCCTTAGTCAGGAAGTCGGCAATCAGTTCCTGCGCTTCAATATCAAGATGATCTATCTCATGGAAATAAAGTGTTCCGCCTTGCGCCTGTTGCGCCATACTTCTTAAAATGCGATTGAAATGTGACTTCTCGTTCTCGCCCCATTTCATTACCTCACGATGTGCCATCGCTTTACAATTGGCAAATAGAAATCTATCGTTACGTCGGATGCTTCGGATATGAGAAATCTGGGAGAGGGTATATTTACCTGTACCGGTGGCCCCCGTCAATAATACTGTTTGGGTCTTTTCTCTTGCAACTTTCTCTCGCATGGCATGAAACTCACCTTGCATATGGCTGAACCATTTGATATGAGACGGCTCGGTAAACATAGAATACAGAGCCACAGTCATTGCATCCTGTTCTTCTCCGGTATATCGGAAATAGTAGCTGTCTTCCAAGTCCCACAAACTTGCCACGACATCATTGCGGGTAAGCCTTGACGAATAGAATGATTGAATATGTGTAGCTTTTGCATGGGCAGCGAGTACCAGATCTCTGTCTGCCGGATTCATGAGTGTTGACTCGCAGAATACGATTCCGTAATCGCCTTTTTTAATGGCGTCAATTGCCTTCTGGAGATTATCGAAGGCATCCCAATACCCATCTATGATAGGTAGAGACGATATGGTCTCGTCAAGTTGATCCTTGGAGGAGCAATAGATTAGGACTCGTTTATAGCCCTCTTTCTTGGTATTTTTATGGTCGTCAGTCATTTTTTTTGAAAAAACTGAAAAATTTCTTCTAATTTTGATATTTTGAGATAATAGGTAACACATAATTTATCTGATTAAAAGAGATTTATTTTGAAATATCAAATATAATATCATACAAGCGTTACCTAATATGCACTGCAAAGGTAATACTTTTTCGCCGAAATGTAACACTTTTATACTTGTTTTTAGTTGAAAGGCAGAGTGTAAAAGCAAACAAAATTAGCCTAATAAACGTATAGAATCATGCCGAGCGAAAAACGCGACGGCTTCAAAAATCCAAATAGAATATGACAGAATTTACACCGCCAAAAGTCCTTTGCCCAGTAGTCAGTCCGGGCAGACGATGCAACTTCTTCATTGTGGAAGAAGCCATCCAGTGCCTAACTCTCAACACGTTGAATGTGTATGACTGAAACTCTACGCAAATGCACTCTTGTCAGCAATATCATGACTGGCAAGCACGAAGGACTTCACGTTTACTTTGAAGACTTCGCCGACCTCGTCAAAGATGAATGCCTTGATGCTGAATCATGGCAGGAGAAGAATGCCGAACTCATGGCTCTTGAAACCACCTTCGAGATTTACATGGAGACCCATCACAATGCTTCGCCTGAGGTCAAAATGCTCGTCACCAAAGTGATTGACTTTATTAGACGTATGAGAAATCATTTCAATGATTACTATTCGTCGCTCAACCATAAGACCCACCGCTACTTCCCTGAATTCCACCCTTGCAATACATCTGCTCCTGTGGAAGCAGTATCCGAGAGAAGCTGTCAAAAAGCTGAAATTGCAGTAGTGGATGCGGTTGAGTTCACATACTGGTGTCATGAAAACATCTTCCCCTTCTTACAGATAAATGAAGTGAGAGAACGGGTAAATGAGTTCCTTATCTCAGAGATCACCAAACGTCAGTTGTATGCTAACTATGCCAATATCAAAACCAGACAAGGGATAAGACGCTCAGATTCAGATAAAGAGAGAACGATGGCATCTTTCATGCAACGTTCAACCAACAGACTTCACGACCGCATAAGCAGAGAGGCAACCGCGGAGGATAACCGTTCAAAATAACCACTATAATTTCATCAATTATGAAAAAGCAACTGTCAGAGAATTGGCAGCTGTGGATTCTGATGGGTTCAGTCTTTCTCGCTCTCTCTGCGGGAGCGAGAAAGATGGCCCTCGACCTCGAATGGTCAGAATTCAATGCCAATATCGCCTTCATTGTGTCTTTCGTCTCAATGTCTGTTATATATCTTGTATTTCACGATTTGTCGGTCAAAATATTCCAGCCGATGTTTGAACGTCTTTTCAAACGGATGGGATTCAAGCCACGGACAGATATAGACAAACACGATGACATGATTGTCATAGATTACGGGACAACACGGGAGCAGAAAAAGCGTAAACAGGAAGAACGTGTAATCGCTCTTGAAAGCAAGGTTGTCAAATATATAGGAGAAATAATGTCTCCATATACTACCGAAAAACAATTATCGAAGCTGATAGAGTTATCATGTGAGTTCATTCACACGAAGCTGGCACCGGATTTTCAAGAGTCGGATGCTGTCACAGTCTCTGATGAGCTATCAACTATGGATCTGATGCACTATGGCTGGAACATAGCAAAGCCATTCGGCAAACCATGTGGACATACTGCACTATTCCTGAAACAGATATTCCCGGTAGCGTTTCGCAATACCGAGGTATATACAATCGAGAAGAAACTTCGTCTCAATCCCATGCAAGGAAAAATCAGGATTAACAAAGATATTGCTGTCAATAGGTCGGAGGTTCTCTCGCCTGAACATACAGCCTGCAAAAAGCCGTCTCCAATGAAGAAGAAGGTAAAGATCGGAAGCAAGTCTGCACAGGAAGCCGCGATTGCAGATATGCTTGAAGATGGCTTCTCCGGCACCACTGACCTTGAGGATTTATTGCTGGAAGACTAAACTTCTCACAATCACGATATGGTGGGGCAGTGGTGGCGGATTCCACCATTGTCCCACCATGTAATTTTGCACCTGACAATCGGTAGAGACCGATGTAATTTATAATGTCCGACAATTCTTTATCTTTCGACGAACTGCCGGGCGCAGTGTTGTCGCTGACGAGTCTTGTTAAAGATTTGGCCAAGGAAGTTCTTGAATTGCGCCAGCAAATCAGAATACTGTCCGGAGAGCCAATCAAGTCAATAGAATTTGTAGGGATAGACGAGGCAATCCGTATTCTCGGTAAAGCCAAATCTACAATTTATGGTCTTGCTCGTGAGGGCAGGTTGCCGGCATACAAGGTTCCGGGTGAGAAGGAATGGAGATTCATCCCATCCGAACTTGTCGAATTTGTCAAAGGAAACAAGCGGGAGTCATGCCTCCCGTCCTTTGAAGATATGGAAGCGATGTTGAGCCGGGGAACACGCTGCCGACATAAGGATAAATAGCGAGAGCCGACAAGTTGCATTACTGCAATCTGTCGGCTCTCTTCTTTGGGATAGGCTACTATTTCAACGATATTACGTTGGCGGCCTCACGCTTGTTTTGGTCCATGACCTCGGCGTAAATCTGAGTATTTTTCACGTTGCGATGCGTAAGCATCTTGGCAATCGTATAGATTGGTACACCTGCCGAGGTGAGCAGGGTGGCGTAGGTGTGGCGGAAGCAGTGGAATGTGATTCGTCGGTTGATTCCGGCTTCCTTTATCCACGCCCGGAGAGGGTAGTTTATCATTGAGCGTTTGAGCGTCTTGAACACAAGCCCCTCTTCTCGCTCACCACAAAATGCGAGAGCTTCCTCGCTGATTGGGAGTGTGGCTTCCTCATCGGTCTTTTCCGTGCGGATTCGCATAACATACCCGTCTTCGGTCTTGACGATATGCTCCCAACGAAGTTGCTGAATGTCGCTGATGCGGAGTCCGGTCATGCAGGAGAACAGCGATGCCCGACGCAGCACCTCATGTTTGCATGGAGTAGCCGCAAGTTTCTTAACCTCGTCGAGCGACAGAAATTCGATTTTTGTATCCTTCCATTCAATCTTTTCGAGGAAGTCATTGATGTTCTCTCTAAGGAGTTTCTCCTGATATGCCTCTTTTAGCAGAGTGCGGAATGTTGACCAGTAGCCGGCGATTGAGTTGTGGGCGAGCTTGCTCTTGCGACCGTCACGACGGCCACCTTTTAGAAGGTATGCCTGAAACTTCTTGCAGAAGTCCTCATTGATTTCTCCGACGGTACATTTACCCTCGCAAAAATCGTAGAAGTGCTGATAGACAATCTTCCACTTCTGATATTTCTTGAAACACTTCTTACGGAAGTATTCTAGAAAGTCGATGCGCAGCTTCTCTTTGTCGAGGAAGCCGAACTGCTCGTTGAGCAACTGCTCGAAGCGACGGCAGCGGATAGCCTCCGCCTTTTCCATCATGGAGGCGTTGAACTCTCGTTCACGGGCATTTGCCGGATGTCCGTAGAGATAGATTCCCAGACCCTCACGACGGCTGAGCCTATTGGTATGAGGGTTACGGATTGGGGGATAGAAGTCTAGGTAGAGCGATATGCGATCGCCCGATATTTCCTTTTTGCGAAGGAAAACTTTAGTGCAGGTATTCATTGTATCTTGAAAGAGTTAAAAGTTTGACGCAAAGTTCGGTAGTGTTTGCATGGTGGAAACAGCCACCATAGCGCCACCATAGCGCCACCATAGCCGGTTTCGGCTAAATCGTAGGCGGCGCAAGCAAATCATCCAGTTCTTTGCGGGAGAGATAGGTAAACTTGCCTCTCTTGGTGCGGGTTATCTTGTATGTCTTGACATAGTGATAGAGCTGGTCTCTTGTCATACCAAACTTAGCCATAGCCTCGGCTATCGTGTATTCAGCCGGAGGTTCAGGCTCCGCGATACCTTTTGCCACATCAAAATGATTCTTTGAGTAGCGTACTTCTTTACCGACTTTAGTTTTCGGAATACCTTCTTTAGAGGCAAGGTTATAAATGGCAGATAGGGTCATGCCGAATTTCTCTTGAATTTCAGCAACCGTGTACCACTCTGTAATTCCTTCTGGAGATGGTTTCTTTGCAAATGCCCGGTCAACATGTGCTTTGCTCCACATATTTTTCCCACGATACACAGTCTTTGGAATATTCTTTTCTTTACAGACTTTCCAAAACCAGCCGTTGGATACTTGATACTTGTCAAGAACCTCCTGAGTTGTATAAAACTCAGAGATTGGCGTCACCTCTCGTGCAACAGTTACCCTTTCTTTCGCAGCGAATAGAGTGTCAATATCACTACGTTTGACAAGCGTCTTACGGTTGAGTTTCCATGCTTTGATTACACCGTTATTGATGTAGATGTAAAAGGTCTTATAGCACAGACCAAGATACTGAGCTGCCTGACGGGGAGTGAGAAATGCTTTCTCGTCAATTTCTTTCAACCCGGTCTGAACTCGACGCACCTCTTCCTTGCACCGTTCCATTTTCTCTTTGCGCTTTCGATCCTTATAGGCATGTTCAGCACATCGTTTGGAACAGTACGCTGTCTGTGTAGTCCGGGCAATGAAGTTTTTCCCGCACCACTGACAGACTTTTTCAATTTGAATGTTACTGCTCATACTGGCTTTATATTAGTGGTTATTTCGCCAATTATTTTGCCAAAAGCGTGTATGGGCGTGTATCGACGTGTACTGACGTGTAAATCCTCCATCACTTATCTCGCGCTATAGGTCCCGGGTGACTGGCGAAATACAACCGGGATACAAAAATGGGCGAAAAAGGGGGCAGAATCCGTTAGAATCCATCAGTAAGGGTATGAAAAAAGCGTGCTGTAAAGCACGCTGTACTAATGGATTGTGATGGATTGTGACGGTTTGTGACAATTACATCATTTGCCGATGCAGAAATTCTTGAAGATGGTGTTGAGTATTTCTGAGGATGGGATTTCGCCTGTGATGGTGGCGAGGTGGGCGAGGGTTTCGCGGAGGTATTGGGCTGCAAGGTCGGTTTCAAGACCGTGTTGTAGACCGTCGATAAGCGGGTGAATAGTGTCGAGGGCCTGACGCAAGGCTTCGGCCTGACGGAGATTGGTTATCATTATATCGGAACGTTCGCCGGTGCTGTTGTCGTTCTTGGCCGCAATGTTGTGGATGACCTTTTTTAAATTCTCTATTCCGAGTCCTTGTGTGGCAGACAAAGGTATGACTGTCAATTTTTCGCTCAAACTGTCGGTATTGTTTGAGATAATCAGGTCAATTCCATCAACATCATCCATTCCTGACTCTTGTCGCTTGAGCAGGTCTATTTTGTTAAGTCCGATAATGATGTCGGAGTCCAAGCCATCGACCTCCAATGGTAGAAGAGATGAAAGGGATTGTCCTTCGGCTGTGGTTGCGTCGACCAATGCAATAATTATTCTTGCCTGGCTTAAAGCTTTGCGGGAGCGTTCGATGCCAATGCGTTCTATCGGGTCGACTGTGTCGCGCAGACCGGCGGTGTCGATAAACCTGAACAGGTAGTCGCCTATTTCAAGAGTTTCCTCGATAGTGTCGCGCGTAGTGCCGTGAATGTCGCTCACGATGGCACGGTCATCATCAAGCAGGGCGTTAAGTAGAGAGGATTTTCCGGCATTGGTTGGGCCGATTATTGCTACCGGAATGCCTTCCTTGATGGCATTCCCGCGTCTGAAGGAGCCATGTAGCCGTTGCAGTTCGTCGCGTATTTCCTTGGCGGTGTCAATCAGTTGGGTGCGATCTGCAAACTCGACGTCTTCCTCGGAAAAATCAAGTTCGAGTTCAAGCAGTACGGCCAGTTGCAGCAGACGTTCTCTCAGAATGGCAAGTCGTTGAGATATGCCGCCTTTCATCTGGTTCATTGCGATACGATGGGCGGCACGTGAGGTCGAGGCTATCACGTCAGCCACACCTTCGGCCTGAGCCAGATCCATACGCCCGTTCATTACAGCCCGGCGGGTATATTCGCCTGGAGAGGCGAGCCGACAGCCGTTGCGTTGCAGTAGGGCCAGAGTTTCGCGCTGAATCCATTTCGACCCATGTACCGACAGTTCAACGATGTCCTCACCTGTATATGACCGAGGGCTGCGGAATATTGTCGCCACACATTGATCTATCGGTTCGCCGACTTTTTCTCCCAGCTCGCCCAAATGGGCCGTATGACTATCTGCATCAGTGAGATTACGGCCTTTCCATAGGCTATTAACTATGGTGATGGCTTCGGGACCGCTTACTCTTATCACAGCGATACCGCCGATCCCGGGTGGCGTCGAAATGGCGCATATAGTGTCGTTATTGCTATCTATTATCATAGTCTATTTGCGCATTGTGCTCCATTGGTGAAAATTGCACTGGCTTTCCAGCTCGTTCTCAAGGTCATCGGGCAGTGAGGCGAAAAAGTCGTGGCCTGTCACTCGTTCCACCTCGTCGATGGTTACGGCGCAAGCCTGCATGCCGCCTACTACTTTTCCGTTGGGCATTATGAACCCGATGCCGCGTGCCGGAGTGGAGTAGGGGGCTATGATTACCTTAAAGAAGCGTTTGGGAACCCATACTTTCGAATCGCCGATTAGTTCCAACGGTTTGTCGTCAATCACCGGGCCGCATACTATATAAATCCGGCCGTCAATCTGTGCCCATAGCCGGCATTTTTCCTCGAGGTTTTTCCACGAGCCTGTGTTGAGTGATTTTACCTGAGGACAGATGTTGGATAGAAAAAAAGTCTCTTCCATAGCTTTGCTATCCCATTTCATGTCACCGGCCGGAGCCATGTGGCCGCGGTCATAGCCTGAGTAGGAATAGTCCCATGAATCGGGACATCCCTCAATCTCAGGATCGTTATAAAACTTATTCGTACGGCCCACATCGCCAGTGGTCTCGTCGGCAGTAAGTTCCCATGACACCCAGTTGGGTATGTGGCATCTGGAGTTGAACGACAGGTCCATGCCTGTATAGCTCTTGAATTGTGACGGTACACTCGGATTGGTTACCACTGCCATCAGATTGCCATACTCGCCTTCTTGTGCAATTGGTTGGTCCTGCGGATTGTCGCAGCCGTTGAGTGTATGAGCAACCCAAAGTATGGCCAGCAGAACCAGCGGGGTGATTAAGGAGCGCAAGGTGGGGATACGGCTTCGTGTCTGTCGGGATTTATATCTTCTTTTTTTGGCCATTTTTGTGATGTGTCAGAGTGTTATATGATTGATTATTTCGCCTATTTCGGCGGCGTCTTTTACGGAGGTGCCTGTACCGATGGGGAGACTGATTATCTCACCGGCAAGAAGCTCGGTTACAGGGAGTGGGGCGTGGTCAAGACCGGCATAACATGGTTGCATATGAGGTGGGGTGGCATAGTGTATATCGGTCCCGACTCCGGCCTCGGCCAGCAGTTGTCTCATGCGGTCGCGTTTGCCACCGCGCACCCGTATCACATATTGGTGCCACACGTTGTCGGTTACGGCTTTCGACATGAGTGGAGTCACAACATCGGGGTGAGAGATGGTGCGTGAATAAGCTAATGCTCGGGCAAAACGGTCGGCGTTCTCTTCATCGGTGTGTGCCAGTTTGACATTGAGCATTGCCGCCTGTATGGGATCCATCCGGCAGTTGTATCCCTGATAGATGTTGTGATACCTGCGGTCGCTGCCATAGTTGGCCAAGGCTCTAATGGTTGAGGCGAGGAGTGTATCGTCGGTAGTCACTGCACCGGCATCGCCGAGTGCGCCAACATTTTTTGTGGGATAAAAGCTGAAAGCACCGGCATCACCGAGTGCGCCCGCATGCACTCCGCCTCCGAGTCCGGCAGTCACTGCCCGCGCGCCTATGGCCTGGGCACAGTCTTCAATGACTTTCAGCCCGTGGTTACGAGCGATGTTAACAAGAGTGTTGTCCCAGGCCACGCGACCATATAGATGGACAGTCATGATCGCCTTGGTCCTTTCGGTTATGGTGCTCTCTATCAGGCTTGTGTCGATGTTCATGGTAGAGACATCAACATCTATAAGTACCGGCTTAAGCCCTGCATCGCTGATGGCAAGCACCGAGGCTATGTAGGTATTGGCAGGGACAATCACTTCATCACCCTCCGACATAGCTCCGAGCACAACATAAGCCCGCAGTATCAGTCGCAGGGCATCCAGTCCGTTGCTCACACCTATGGCATGACATGAACCGGTCATCGCTGCGAGCCTGGACTCAAGTGACTCCACCTCTTCGCCTCCGATATATCGGCCGCTGCGGATGACACGTATGGCGGCCTCGGCCATTTCGTCCATATAGGGGCGGTTGACTTCGCCAAGATCAAGAAAAGGGTATTTCATGCTCATATCACAGGTCCTCTTTTTTTTGCCAAGGCGACAAACTCGTTGTAGTCTCTCACATAGTCCTCTTCGTCATACTTCATTGAGACGATTGACAGGCACACGCTTCCTGAGGCGAAGTTGTCGATGGTGCGCCATATGCCGGCCGGAATATAAAGTCCCTCAAACGGACGATTGAGTGTAAACGTCAGGCGAGTGAAACCGTCGGTGATATTAACGTCAAAACTTCCGCTTGTGGCCACGAGCAACTGTTGCATGGAGTGGTGGGAATGTCCGCCGCGCTCCTCGCCGGCAGGCACGTCATATATCCAGTAAGTCCGCGCTATTTCAAACGGCACCTGGTCACCGTCCTGCACGAATGTCAGATTGCCGCGCGGGTCGCATATCTTGGGTAATTGTATTATCTGTGGTTTCATTATGTATTCTATTATTGCAAAAGTAGTAATTCTTTTACAATTTCAGAGCCGTGAAACGCGAAAAATAGCTTATCTTTGCCGGGAATCAATATATAAACCTATGAATCACGACAACCCATCGGCCGGCTATCAGGTAAAGCAATACTCCGGCCCTGTAAAACGTTATTGCCAGACCCTATCACTTCGTGATGACCCACAGTTGATTGAGGAATATTGCCGTCTCCATTCCCCCGAGGTGCAGTGGCGAGAAATCCGCGACGGCATCCGTGCTGTGGGTATTCTCGAGATGGAAATCTATATTCTCGACACCTCGCTGTTCATGATAGTGGAGACTCCGCTTGACTTTGACTGGGACGAGGCCATGGCCCGTCTTGCCACTTTGCCTCGCCAAGCCGAGTGGGAGGCGACGGTAGCAGCCTTTCAGCTATGTCGGCCCGGCTCCACCTCTTCAGAGAAATGGAGACTGATGCGTCGCATCTTCCACCTCTATAAATAGGAGAGAGGAGAGTTTTTTGTGAATATGTTGTAAAACACATTCCGAATGTGTCGATTTGTGAAAAATTATCACTACTTTGCGGTCGCTTTATTACGATAAGGCGTCTTCTTACTATTGTTTAATACCTCAAGACCCATTCGGATCATGAAAGTCTATCAAACCAACGAAATTAAAAACATAGCCCTGCTTGGAAGCAAGGGCTCCGGTAAAACCACGCTCGCAGAGGCAATGCTCTACGAGTGTGGAGTGATAAAACGCCGTGGCACTGTTGAGGCCGGAAACACTGTTTCCGACTCCTTCCCTGTTGAAAAGGAGTATGGTTACTCGGTCTTTTCAACCGTATTCTATGCCGAGTTTCTTGGAAAGAAGCTCAATGTGATAGACTGCCCCGGAGCTGACGATTTTGTCGGCAACGCTATCACGGCTCTCAATGTCACCGACACGGGTGTCATTCTTATCAATGCCCAGTATGGCGTGGAAGTGGGCACACAAAATATCTTCCGCACCACTCAGAAACTCAAGAAGCCTGTTATCTTCGCTCTCAACCAACTTGACGGAGAGAAGGCCGATTATGAGAACGTAATCGAGCAGATGCGCGAGCATTTTGGCAACAAGATTGTCACCGTACAGTATCCCATACAGTGTGGAGCCGGTTTCAATGCCATGATCGACGTGCTGCTTATGAAGAAATACTCCTGGGGACCCGACGGCGGAGTCCCTGTTATCGAGGAGATTCCCGCCGACCAGATGGACCGCGCCAAGGAGCTGCATCAGGCTCTCGTGGAGGCTGCTGCCGAGAACGACGAGACTCTGATGGACAAATTCTTTGAAGAAGGCCATCTTACCGAGGACGAGATGCGTGAAGGCATACGTAAAGGCCTTATCGATCGTTCGATATATCCTGTATTCTGCGTTAGCGCGGCCAAAGATATGGGCGTGCGCCGTATGATGGAGTTCCTCGGCAATGTAGTACCATTCGTAGAGGATATGCCAGCGCCTGTCACTACCGAAGGTGTCGAGGTCAAGCCCGACAGCAACGGTCCTCTCTCTCTATACTTCTTCAAGACCACAGTTGAACCTCATATCGGCGAAGTCAGCTATTTCAAGGTGATGTCGGGTTCGCTGACACCCGGTGTAGACCTCGAAAACGTGACCCGAGGCACACGTGAACGCATTGCACAGATATATTGTGTATGCGGAAGCATCAAGACTCAGGTCGACAAGTTGTGTGCCGGCGACATCGGTGCCACAGTCAAACTCAAGGATGTGCGCACTGGCAATACTCTTGATGCCAAGGATTGCGATTACAGTTTTGATTTCATCCGCTTCCCCGAACCGAAATATCGTCGAGCAGTGCGTCCGGTCACCGAGAGCGATTCCGAAAAACTCATGGCTATCCTCACCCGCATGCATGAGGAAGATCCAACTTGGGTCATCGAGCAGAGCAAGGAACTTAAGCAAGTAATCCTTTCGGGTCAAGGAGAATTTCATCTTCGTACTCTCAAATGGCGCGTTGAAAACAACGATAAACTTCCAATTATATTTGAAGAACCGCGCATACCTTATCGCGAGACCATCACCAAGGCCGCGCGTGCCGACTATCGCCACAAGAAGCAGAGTGGTGGTGCAGGTCAGTTTGGCGAGGTGCACCTTATCATCGAACCATACACCGAGGGTATGCCGTTGCCCGACACCTACAAGTTTGGCAATCAGGAATTCAAGATGAGCGTTCGTGACACTCAGGAAGTGCCTCTTGCATGGGGCGGCAAGCTTGTGGTGCACAATTGTATTGTCGGTGGAGCCATTGACGCACGCTTTATCCCGGCTATTCTCAAGGGTCTCATGGACCGCATGGAGCAAGGCCCGCTCACCGGCAGCTATGCCCGCGACGTGAGAGTGTGCATCTATGACGGCAAGATGCATCCGGTTGATTCCAATGAAATCTCGTTCCGCCTTGCAGGACGCAACGCTTTCTCCGAGGCCTTCCGCAACGCCGGTCCCAAGGTACTTGAGCCCGTCTATGATGTTGAGGTAATGGTGCCGGGTGATGTTATGGGTGACGTCATGAGTGATCTTCAGGGTCGTCGTGCTATCATCATGGGCATGGAGAGCGACAATGGATTCGAGAAGATTATCGCCAAAGTCCCACTCAAGGAGATGAGCTCCTACTCGACAGCTCTCTCGTCGATTACTGGCGGACGTTCGGCCTTCACCATGAAGTTTGCTTCATATGAACTCGTGCCCTCTGACGTTCAGGACAAACTCCTGAAGGAGTATGCTGAAAAGGCTCAGGCTGACGATTGACATTAGATAAGAGACACAATAGGACAAAAAGTCTTAAAAGCGACAAGAGGTTTTATAATCACAGCAAATCAAATATTGTTTGCTCGGAGTATAAAACCTTTTGTCGCTTTTAAGTTTTTTGGTGTTTGTGGATTTATTGTCGTGTTGCTCAGTTGCGGGGCGCAGTGCCTCGTAAAGTCAGGGCCCATACAGTCGCATATGATGTTACCGAACAGATGGCCACGGGAAACATCATGCCGTAATAACCGGTCATTTCCACGACTATAAACATGGCCATAAGCGGGGCTTTTATTATTCCTGCCATAGCTCCTGCCATGGCTATCAAGGCACAGTTGCCAAGCGGAAGTGAAAGCCCGAAAAGCATGTTGAGGATACCGCCGAAGAAAAAACCTGCCATACATCCGGCAAAAAGTGTCGGAGCAAAGTCTCCGGCTACACCGCCGCCACTGTTGGTAGCGGTGCATGCAAACGATTTGACCACCGCGACACCTCCGCATACGAGCATTATAGTGTCAAGTGTAGGCCGGCCGTCCATGTGCCAGAAACTATAGTCGGTCATGGCTGTCAGGTTGCCGTCAATGAGTCGGGCCATTGTCTCGTAACCCTCGCCGTAAAGCGATGGGAATACAAATACAAGCACCGCAAGTATCACGCCTGAGAGCAAAGCCTTTAGCCATGGTGAACGGCACAATTCGAGCAAACGTTGCGTCAGCACGCCGACGCGTGAATAATAAATCGAATATAATCCACACAGTACTCCGAGCACTATGACCCAACCGCTCATGTGAGGGTCGAAATATTGGGGATGGTTCAGCGGGACGTCAAGTGAGAATCCTGTCATGCCATAGCTCGTCATGCCGCCTATCACACATGCGATGGTCAAGGCTATCACCGCTACCGTAGTCATTTCCATACCCATGACTTCGAGTGTAAACATCATGCCACCCACCGGGGCTTTGAAAATGCCGGCGATGCCCGCTCCGGCTCCGCAGCCGATTATAATCATCATGAGTCGTGGAGGCAGACCTACCCATCGGCCCAACTGGCTGGCCAACGCGGCTCCTGTCGATGCTATAGGCCCCTCAGCTCCGGCCGAACCGCCAAACCCAAGCGTCAGCGTCGAGGCCAGCACGGGGCCATAGGTGTATGTGGCAGGAATATTGTACTGACCGCGTCTCACCATGTCGCCGATTTTGTCGAGGCCATGCTCTATGTTGCGTTTCAGGCCATACCGTTGCAGAGCCACGGTGAGCAGAATGCCGGCGATCGGTATAGATAGCAATGCCCAGTTGACACCATGCTTGTGAAAATGCGACACAAGCAGAAGCGACAGCCATTTTATAGTCTCTTTAAGTACAAACGCTCCCAGTCCGGCCAAGAGGCCAACGAGTGCGGCAAGTACAAACAGTGATATGGAGGGTGGCAGTGATCCAAGATGCCACTCCTGAGAGGGAGAGGTTGAGGATGAGGGACGGTTGTTGTCGGGTGATATAGTTGACATCGTGACGGAGCAATAGGATGATTATACATTGTTTTTAACAATTACATTCCGTCAAGAGTTTTACAGTATAATATAATGAGGCGGTATGTGGTTTGAATGCAGACTTATCGAAATATTATGCCGAAACGTGTCAGCCCGTCGCTTCCGGAGGTCTGGATATTGAAGTGGCAACCGTGTTGTGTGAGTACGTCGGAGATGAATATCAGCCCCAGGCCCTGTCCGTCGGGCTTGGTTGAATAGAAGGGGGTGAACAGATGGGACGCGGCTTCGTCGGAGATGCCTGATCCGTTGTCAGTCACAGTAAGTGACTTTTCGGGTGACGAGTGTGTTTCTATGGTTATTTTGCCGTTGCTTCCCGGAGTGATAGCCTCAATGGAGTTTTTGATGATGTTGATAAGAGCCTGCTCAAACAGCATGGCGTCCAGTTCGACAATTACAGGTGCGGGAGTCTGGAGAATCTCCAGGCTCACATCGGCACGGCTACACATGGATTCAAGAAAACCACGCCATTCGTTTAGTTTGCAGTTGAGGTCAGTAGGGTGTAGGCGGGCTTCGGGTATCTTAACCACATCGGCATAAGCCGATATGAATTTGCTCATGGCCAAGCATCTTGCCGCGCAAGCGTCCATGGCCTCGGCCGTATAGGCGGCATCATTCATGTCTGACTCCCGTATGATGCTGCCGACAGTCTGTAGCATAGATGTGATGCCGGCGACCGAGTTATTTACTTCGTGTGAAATGATGCGTATCACTTTCTCATAGGCCCGCTTTTCGGCCTTGACCACCTCCTGTGTCAGTTGCTCTATGAGTATGAACGGGTGAGCATATCCGTTGTCCATAAACGGTGCGCCAGTCAAGGTAGTGTCTTAATAGTCCCTTTGGCAAGGATTAGGCAAGTGTTCTTTGAAAATGACCTATCATCACCGACTTATCTGTCCAACGAAAGA